>NZ_JBSFWU010000091.1:0-31622 GCF_053594995.1 Streptomyces sp. NPDC002536 | reverse complement strand
CTCGTCGCCCACCGCTGGGGCGGCTTCCCCCTCGGCCGGTCCCCGCTGGGGACGCTCGGCAAAATCATCTGGTTCGAGCTGGTGCTGGACCCGGGCTGGCCTGCCCGGACCGCCCGGTGCTGTGCCTGGAGTCCGACGGCAGCGCCATGTACACGCTCCAGGCGCTGTGGACGCAGGCGCGGGAGGGGCTGAACGTGACGACGGTCGTCTTCGACAACCGGGCCTACGCGGTGCTCGGCATGGAACTGCGGCAGGCGGGCGGCGGCGAACGGGGCGGCGCCCTGTTCGACCTCTCCCGGCCGCCGTTGGACTTCGCGGCCCTCGCGGAGGGCATGGGCGTTCCCGCGGCGCGGGCGGCCACGGCGGACGAGTTCTCTGCGCTGCTGGAGCGGGGGCTGGCGGAGCCGGGGCCGTTTCTGGTGGATTGCGTAGTGCCGCGGGTGGTTTAGCGCCCCGAAGGGGCGCGGGGAACTGCGCGATCAGCCACGATGCGCCTGCAGTCGAGGTTCTCGGGGCTGCGCCCCGGACCCCTGGGGTCGTGCGTCGGCTGCGGGCCGGTGGGGGCTTGCCGCGCAGTTCCCCGCGCCCCTTCGGGGCGCCCGCCCTGGGACAATTGTCGGCATGCGTCTTCACGAGCTTGCCGAAATAGGGCCGTTCTTCGGGCTGTCCGTCGCCGGGGACGGGCTCCCCCTCCTCTCCGGGGACGCCCTGCGCCTCCGCATCCGGATCGTCGGCGAGCGGCTCGGGACGGACGACCGGCGTGTTGCCGCCTCCGTCGCCTACCAGGGCATCGCCGGGCGGCTGTTGTCCGTCGCCCTCGGCTCCGCCGTGCTGACCGGTGAGATCCCGGACCTCGCACCGGTGCGGTGGGAACCGGCCCTCGCCGCACCGGACGATCTGCGGTTGCCCGATGCGGTACCGCTGCCGTCCTCCCGGATCGCGCCCGCCGTGCTGCACGGTCTCCTGGTCCCCCTACACGACACCACCCGCGCCCTCGTCCCCGTCTCCTCGCAGCTGCTGTGGGGCAACGCGGGCTCGTCGCTGGCCGGTTCGCTGCGCGTGCTGCACACGTGGTGCGTGCAGCAGGGGCGCGTGCAGGACGGGGAGCGCGCGCTCGCCGTCGCGCGCACCCTCTTCGAGGATCCGCTGCTGCGGGACACCGGGGCCTTCACCGCCCGCGGCTTCGTCCGCCGCACGTGCTGCCTCTACTACCGCGTGCCCTCGGGCGGGGGCATGTGCGGGGACTGCGTGCTGCGTCACCCGCCGCGCGCCGCCTGAGGGGCGGGCGGCCAGCGGTCCGGGGCGAGCACCCCGAGGACGTACGCCTTGGCCACAAGGGCCGTCCGGTTCGGCACCCGCCAGCGGCGGGTGAGGCGGGTGAGGTGGTAATTGACGCCGTCGACGGTCAGCCCGACCTCCTTGCCGATCGCGGCCGTCGTGGCCCCGCCGGCCGCGAGGGCGAGGATGCGGGCCTCCACCTCGCTCACGCCGACGGCCGGTTCCGGCGCGGGCGGCGGCACGTCGGCCCGTACCCGCAGCACGGCGAGCAGCAGCGGGTAGGCCGTCGGCGACGCCTCGCCGACCAGGTCCACCAGCAGGTCGCCCGCCCGCTGCACGCCGTCCCGGCCCGCCGGCCAGCACACCTCGACGGCGTAGCGGGAGCGGCGGCCCAGGCGCAGGGCGTCGGTCAGCCGCCGGAGCTGGGTGCTGTCCTGGGGGACGAAGAGGTCCAGCAGACTGCGGCCGCGCAACTGTCCGGGGACCGTGCCCCACTCGGCCGCCATGGCCGGGTTCGCCACCGTGATCTCGCCGTCCGCCCGGCACACCGCGATCGGCACGGGGAGCCGGTCGAGCAGCGCCAGGAAGTGGTTGCGCCATGCGAACCACTCGGCACTGCGGTCAGTGTGCTCGTAGTCCCCGTCCACCGGCGTCCGCCCCCTCCTTGCTCATGCCGTGCTCGTGCGCAAGAGCGGCGCGCCGTGCTTGCACTGCACAATCATGCAGTCCCGGGCCCCGCAACCCGGACCCGGGGCGCCCACCCTTGCTGTATGAACCGAACGACCGAGGCCCTTGCGCCCGTTCCGACGGTGGACGTCTCCGCCATCGGCGCCACCGACACCCCGATGCAACAGGTCATGCGACTGGCCCGGCGGCACGGCCCCGTCTTCCGGCGCCGGCTGCATGGCGGCGAGAGGCTCTTCGTCTCCTCCCTCGACCTGGTTGCCGAGCTGTGCGACGAGGAGCGCTTCACCAAGCACGTCGGCCCGGCGCTGGAGAACGTCCGCGAGTTCACCGCCGACGGACTCTTCACCGCCTACAACGACGAGCCCAACTGGGCCAGGGCGCACGACATCCTGATGCCCGCCTTCGCCCTCGGCTCGATGCGCGCCTACCACCCGGCCATGCTGCGCGTCGCCCGCCGCCTGACCGACTCCTGGGACGCCCGGCTCGCCGCCGGCAGCCCCGTCGACGTCGCCGAGGACATGACCCGGATGACGCTCGACACCATCGGACTGGCCGGGTTCGGCTACGACTTCGAGTCCTTCGCCCGCGCCGAACCGCACCCCTTCGTCGGGGCCATGGTGCGCTGCCTGGACTGGAGCATGAACCAGCTGGGGCGCGACCCCGACGGCGACTTCACCGTGCAGGACGAGGCATTCCGCGCCGACGCCGGCTTCCTCGCCGGGGTCGTCGACGAGGTCATCGCCGCCCGTACCGCCTCCGGCGACACCCGCACCGACGATCTCCTCGGGCTGATGCTCGGCGCGGTGCACCCGGCGGACGGCACCACCCTCACCGCGGCCAACATCCGCCACCAGGTCATCACCTTCCTCATCGCCGGTCACGAGACCACCTCCGGCGCTCTCTCCTTCGCGCTCCACTACCTCCTCAAGAACCCCACCGCCCTGCGCCTGGCCCAGCAGGAGACCGACGAGCTGTGGGGCGGCACCGAGGATCCCGAGCCGACGTTCGAGGACGTCGGACGGCTGCGCTGGATACGCCAGGTCCTCCTGGAGGCCCTGCGGCTGTGGCCCACGGCGGCCGCCTTCAGCCGCGAGGCCCGGGAGGACACCCTCCTCGGCGGCCGCTACCCGCTGCGCGCGGGCGAGGGCGTCGCAGTCCTCACCCCGATGCTGCACCGCGACCCGGTCTGGGGCGACAACCCCGAACTCTTCGACCCCTCACGCTTCGACCCCGAGGCGGAGGCCGCCCGCCCGGTGCACGCCTTCAAGCCCTTCGGCACCGGGGAACGCGCCTGCATCGGGCGGCAGTTCGCGCTGCACGAGGCCACCATGCTGCTCGGGCTCATCGTCCACCGCTACCGCCTCATCGACCACACCGGCTACCGGCTGCGCGTCAAGGAGACGCTCACCCTCAAGCCGGACGGCTTCACGCTCACGCTCGCCCGCCGCACCCCGGCCCGCCGCACGGCTCCCCGACCGGCCGCGGAGTCCGCGTCCGCCGCGCTGCCCGGCCGCGTCCGGCAGGGCACCGGGCTGCTGGTCCTGCACGGCTCCAACTACGGCACCTGCCGCGACCTGGCCGCCGGCCTCGCCGACGGAGCCGAACGCCTGGGCTGCTCCACGACGCTGGCCCCGCTGGACGCGTACGCGGACGGACTGCCCACGGACGTGCCCGTCGTGCTCGTCGCCGCCTCGTACAACGGCCGCCCCACGGACGACGCGTCGGCATTCGTCCGCTGGGCCGCCGAATCCGCCGCGCCGGGCGCCGCCGACGGAGTCCCGTACGCCGTCCTCGGCGTCGGCGACCGCAACTGGGCCGCCACGTACCAGCGCGTCCCCACCCTGCTCGACGAACGGCTCGCCGCCCTCGGGGGCACGCGCCTGTTGCCCCGCGCGGAGGCGGACGCCTCGGGCGATCTGAACGGCACGGTCGAGGAGTTCACCCGCGCACTGCGCACGGAACTCCTGGAGCGCTACGGCGACCCGTCGGCCGCCGGGGGACCGGCCGAGGAGCCCGACGGCCCCGCCTACACCGTCACCGAGGTCACCGGCGGGCCGCTGACCGCACTCGCCGCCCGGCACGGCATGCAGCCCATGACGGTCACCGAGGCGTACGAGCTCACCGACCCCGCCCACCCGCGCACCAAGCGCTTCGTCCGCCTGGCCCTCCCCGACGGCGTGGAGTACCGCACGGCGGACCACCTGACCGTCCTCCCGGCCAACGCCCCGGACCTCGTGGACCGCGCGGCGGACCTCTTCGGCCTGGACCCGGACACGCTCCTCGCCATCCACCCCCGCACCCCGGGACGGGACACCCTCCCCGTCGACCGCCCCCTGACGGTACGCGAACTCCTCACGCAGCACCTGGAGTTGCAGCACCGGCCCACCGCGCGCCAGCGCGAGGCCCTGGCCGCACGCAACCCCTGCCCGCCCGAACAGGCCGCCCTGCGCGCAGTGCGCGACGACGACCCGCGCACCGTGCTCGACCTGATCGAGGAGCACCCCGCGCTGCGCGGCACGCTCGGAGCGGCGGACCTGCTCGACCTGCTGCCCCCGCTGCGGCCGCGGCACTACTCCATATCCTCGTCACCCGGCCGCGACCCCCGCCACATCGACCTCATGGTCTCGCTGCTGGAGACCCCGTCCCGCACGGGCACGGGCTCGGGCCACCTCTGCCGCCTCCGCCCCGGCGACACCGTCCTCGCCCGCATCCAGCCGTGCCGGGAGGCGTTCCGCATCGACCACCGGGACCCGGCACCGGTGATCATGGTGGCCGCCGGCACGGGCCTGGCCCCCTTCCGCGGCGCGGTCGCCGACCGGACCGCCCTGGCGGCGGACGGCGCCGAACTCGCCCCCGCGCTCCTGTACTTCGGCTGCGACGCCCCCGACGCGGACTTCCTGCACGCGGCCGAACTGCAGGCCGGCCCGGTCTCGGTGCGCCCGGCGTTCAGCCGGCTGCCCCAGGCGGACGGCGGCCCGTTCGTCCAGCACCGCATGGCCGCGGAGGGCGACGAACTGTGGGAACTCCTGCAGGCCGGCGCCCGGGTGTACGTCTGCGGAGACGGCAGCCGCATGGCCCCGGGCGTACGGGCCGCCCTGCGCGACCTGTACGCACGCAAGACGGGTGCCGACGCGGGTGCGGCGGACGCCTGGCTGCGCGAACTGACCGACGCGGGACGGTACATGGAGGACGTCTACGCCGCGGGTGCCTGACGGTCACTGCTTGGGGTGATCCCGGGGCGAAGCAGCGGGGGCGGGGTGCGGGGCGATGGTAGGAACGGGAGCGTGACCACGCGAGCCGAGACCATTGCCGCACTCCGCCCCCGCTACCAACACGACCTGGCCTCCGGCGTGGAGCGGTTCTTCGGGCCGAGACGGTCCACTTGCCCATGGTGCGAGTCGGACCGGCTGCGCGAGCGGGTCCGTACTCCCGACCTCTTGCAGGGCAAGCCGGGTGTCTTCGTCATCGACCGGTGCTGTGCATGCGGGCACCACTTCCAGAATCCGCAACTCACCGAGGAAGGGCTGGAGTTCTACTACCGAGACTGCTACGACGGGCTCGGCGAGGAGGCCGCGCAGCGTCTCCTCGGCTCGCCCGGCGGCAGAAAGCGGCACCGTGCCGTCGCGCGCTCGGTGCGGCCTTTCAGCGACCCCGGGCGCTGGCTCGATGTCGGAACGGGATACGGGTACTTCCCGCAGGCGGCAAAAGAGATCTTCCCGGCCACCGTCTTCGAGGGCCTGGACCAGGGTGAGGGAGCCGAGGTCGCTGTAAAGGAGGGACGGATCGAGCGGGCCCTGCGCGACTCGTTCACCGAGCTCGCGCCGACCGTGGCCGGGGAGTACGACGTGGTGAGCATGCACCACTACCTGGAGCACACGCCGGATCCACGCGCACAGCTCCTCGCCGCCCACACCGCATTGCGCCCCGGCGGGCTGCTGCACATCGAGGTTCCCGACCCCGAGTCGGCGTTCGCCGGGCTGCTGGGCCGCTGGTGGGTGCCGTGGTTCCAGCCCCAGCACCTGCACCTCATGCCCATCGCCAATCTGCGACAGGCGCTGGAGGAGAGCGACTTCACCGTGGTGGAGGCCGAACGCGCCGCAGCGCACTGGCCGGTGGACCTGGCCGGTGCCGCCCTGTTCCTGCTCTCCCGGCTGATGCCGTGCGACGACGCCCCCTGGCACCCCCACCCGCCGTCCGCCACTGCCCGGCGCGTACGGAAGCTGATGTGGGGGAGCGCCGTGCCGGTCCTGCTGGCACTGTACGGACTCGACGTCGTGACCGGCCCGCTTGCCCGCCGCACCGGGTTCTCCAACGCCTACCGGCTGCTCGCGCGCAGGAACTGACCACTCACCCCCGGGCCGCGAGCGCTTCGAGGTGACCGGCGGCCGCCCCGGCACCCCCGGCGGCGCGCAGCCGGTCCCGCAGGCGACGGGCGGCAGCGCGGTGGTGCGGCGCATCCAGGACGGTGTCGAGCGCCGCGCCCAACCGGGTGCGGTCGGCACGGCCGAAGCGCACCCGCACGGCTGCGCCGGCCGCCGCGACCTGTTCGGCCACGAAGGGCTGGTCGTCGCGGATGGGGGCGACCACGAGGGGGACGCCGTGCCACAGGGACTCCGTGACGGTGTTGTGGCCGGCGTGACAGATCACGGCTGAAGCCCTTTCCAGCAAGGCCAGTTGGGGGATTCGCGGCAGGACGAGGAGAGCGCGGTCCTCGGTCCCGGTCAGGATCCCGCCCGGGTCGGCGATCACGGCCTGTACGTGGTGCGCCCGTTCGCGTACGGCCGCTGCGCACTCGGCGAGGAAGCGGGCGCCGACATCGTCGTTGACGGTTCCGAGGGAGACCAGGACCGTGGCCCGGTCCGGGGCGAGCCCTGCCCAGGGGAAGTCCGGGGCGGCGGGGTGCGAGGGGACCGCGGGTCCCACGAAGCGCAGCCCGGGTACGGGCGAGGGGCCTCCTGCCAACTCCTCGATGGTGTAGGCCAGCACGAGGTCCGGCGAATAGCGCAGGTCATGGGTGGAGACAGGATCGCCGAACCGCCCGCGCAGCTCGGCCAGGAGATCCCGGATCCAGGCATCGACCCTCGGCAGGGCGGCCGCGTATCCGCTCACCTCTGCCGGCGTGGTGGCCGAGGTCGCCCAGCGCACTCCGCATCGTTCGGCCGCCAGCGCGCCCGCGAGGGCGTGCTGATCGGCGACGACGACATCGGGGCGGAACGCCCGTACTGCTTCCTGTGCCCCCGGAGCCATCGCCTCGGCCAGCGGGACGAGGAAGTCCTGCCACAGGAACCGCAGCGCCGCCGCCCCGCGCAGCCCGGGTGCCCGCCGCACCCCCTCCGGGGCCGCGCAGGGATAGACGTCGGTGCTCCTGCCCGTCGCCTGCCGCACGGCGTCGGGCGCCGCGGCCCAGGCCACGCGGTGCCCGCGTGTGGTCAGTTCGGCGGCGACGGTGGCGACGGGATTGATGTGCCCGGCCAGCGCCGGGACGACGAAGAGGAACCGGCTCACGATGCCGGCGCCGCCGGCCGGACCTCGCGCAGCCAGTCGAGCATCAGTCCGCCGACTGTCCCGGGGGCTTCGGCCAGGACGTCGTGCCCGTGGCCGGGGACGACGATGCTGCGGCAGCGCGGCAGAACCTGCTCCATCACGGGGGCCGCCGCAGCGAGGGTGAAGTCGCCGCCGAAGAGCGCGAGTACAGGCACCTCGACCGTGCGCCAGTGGTCCTGCTCCCGGGTGCGGCTCGCCGCGATGTCGTCGACAAGCGTGGTGTCGAGCAACAACGGGCGTGTCCGGGAGGCTTTGCGGGCCGTATGGCGGCCGTGCTCCTCCTCGATGCACCGGATACTGCCGGCGTCGCGCAGCAGGTCCGCGAACCGGATGAGCCATTCGTGCAGGCCCTGTGCCCAGCCGGGGGTGGGGAGGACGGACTCGACGAGGACGAGGCCTGCGACGCGGTCGGGGTGATGGGCGGCGAAATCGAGCGCGACCGACCCGCCGAAGCAGTTCCCGACGAGGACCGGGCGGTGGATGCCGAGGTCGTCGAGCACGGCGAGCAGGTCGGCCGTGAAGTCCTCCAGGCGGTAACCGGCCGGGGGGCGTTCGCTGCGGCCGTGGCCCCGCTGGTCGTACATCACCACGCTGTGACCGGCAGCCGCGATACCGGGGGCGACGGTGAAGTAGTAAGTGGCCAGGCTGTCGGCGGCCAGGCCGTGGAGGCACACCACGGCAGGTGGGCCGGCGTCGCCCAGTCGCTCGATGTTCAGTCGCGTGCCGTGTACCCGGAATGCCGTCATCGGAGGCTCGCCACGATGTGCCGCACGAGGTGCCCCACCGTCAGCTCTGCGAGCTCGTCGAGGTCGAGGGAAGCGAAGTAACCGGGGAAGTCGACGCGTTCCCCGTAGCGGGCGCGCAGTGTGCCGGTGAGGGTGACGAGGTCGACGGACTCCAGGTCCAGGTCGTCCACGAATCGGCTCGTCATAGTGACGCTGCCGGGGTCGAGCGCGCAGTCGTCCGGCAGGGCGTGCAGGGCGTCGACCATGCAGGCCAAGACGGCGGACTCGTCGGTATCGGCGGGTGTGATGGTCATGGCTGCTGCCTCTCCTTCGTCGGTTCGTCGCTCGTCCAGGCGACGATGTAGCTCCTGGCCGGCAGGCCCGGCGGGTTGCCGACCGGCGCGAGCCGGACGGGGTGCGAACGGCCCGACGGCGTACGGACGGTGAAGGAGTCCGCATGGTCGGGGTCCGGGGCGGTCACGAGGAATCCGTGCGGGTTGCCGCGCAGCCCGGTTCCCTCGGCCTTTGCGGCCGCCTCCTTGGCGGCCCAGAACCGGGCCAGCCGCTCGGGTCCGCCGCCGAGCCGCTCGAACAGGGCACGTTCACCGGGCGCCAGGACGGCGTCGTACGTCGTGGCCGGACGGTCGGCGATCTCCTCGATGTCGATGCCGACCGGGATGCCCCCGGGCTGTACGAGCGCGACGGCCGCCTCCCGGCAGTGCGCGAGGGAGAGTTCGAGCGGCGGCAGCCGCCGACCGTGCACACCCTCCGGACGCGGGCGCCCGGACGGCTCGTTGCAGACCCGGATCTCGGCCGGGAAGACCGGTCCCTCCCCCTGGGCCCAGAGGTGCCGGCGCACCGCATCCTTGGCGGCGACCCGGCCGAGCAGCCAGGAGCGCCGGCCGCGCGGAGGGCGCTGCGCGAATGCGACGCGTTCCTCGCCGGCGAGCTGGCAGCGCATCATCAGCTCCAGGGAGGCCGGATCGGGCCAGTGATCGAAGACGAGCTGCCAGCCGCCGGGCTGGGGGGCGGAGAGTGTGCGGCTGCCCGGCCTCCGGTGTGCGGCGACCGACTCGGGCGTCGAGTCGAACCGGCGGTCCTGCCAGCCGCGGATCTCGGCCCAGACCCGGCCGCCATGGGCAAGTTGGACGTCCGCCTCCAGGAGCGTCTCCGTGAGCCGGGTGATCCGGACGTGGCAGGCGACGCGGGAGCCCGGGACGGGGCGCGGACCGTGGAAGGTGATGCTCCGGATGCTCGTGGGGAGGACGTCGAGGCGTTCCGCGCGAGTTGCCATCAGCCAGTAGCCGAGAAGTTGTCCGGCGCTGTCGAGGAGGGCTCCGGGCGTGGTGTTCGCGGTGAGGTCACCTCGTACGTGCCGTGCGCCGAGCGCGGTGACGGCGGTGACGCCCTGGAAGCGCGGACCGTGGAACATCCACCCGCGCTCGTACATCTCCCGCGCGGAGACCGCGGGCACGGTCTCGGTGGCGTCGCAGGGCCAGACCGGGGGCGGGGCCGGGCGGCTGCCGGCCGTCAGCACGTCGGCGCGGGCACGGCTGCCGAACTCGGCCCGGTGCCAGCCGTCCCGGCCGAGGGAGACCGTGAGGTCCACGGCCGTGGGCGGCTCGGCGACCGTCCACTCCATGAACCGGACGTCGCGCACGGCGACGGGTGTTCCGAAGGCGCCTACGGCGTCCTTCATGAGCTCGACGATCGTCGTGCCGGGGACGACGGGCCAACGGTCGGCGAGGTCGGGCCAGTCGGGGGGCTGCCGGTAGAAGCAGTGGTCGAGGAGGTACGGCATGCGCTCGACATCGACATCGACTGTAGTGACGCGGCGTGTCGGCGCCCTCGTCGTCGCGGCGAACAACTCGGCTGCCGTGGAGGCCGTTTCCGTGAGCAGCGCATCGAGCTCGGCGGCGGCGGGGACCCGCTGTGCGAGGTCGCGCAGGGCTCGATCCGTTCCGCCGCCGTGACCGCAGTCGCGGTGCACGTCCGCGCGCAGCCGTTCGCGGGCCTCCTGGGCGAGCGACACCGGACCCGCCTCACGGTCGGCCCGCACCGCTCTGCGAGGTGCGGCGCCGAGCGGGCCGAAGTCCGGTTCCGCGCCGACCGTCCACAGGGCGGCCGCGGCCCGTTCGAGCTGGGAGAGCGCGCCACGGCGCGGGGAGTCGGCGGCGACGGCCAGGTGCTCGCGGCCCGCGAGCGTGTCACCGACCAGTGCCGGGAGCTGGCCCGCACCGGCCTGGACGAAGACCCGGAAGCCCGCCGCGTACATCGCCTCGGTCAACTGCCGGAAGCGGACGGGTTCGAGGAGGTGCCGGACGAAGAGTTCCCGGACACCGTCCGCGTCGTCCGGAAAGGGCGCCGCCAGGGTGCCCGACCACACCGGTGTGCTCGCCGGGCGCATGGTGAAGCGGTGCACCGCCTCCCGGACCGGGTCGAGGTGCGGCGCGAGCATCGGAGTGTGGAAGCCCGAGGTGAAGGGGAGGACGCGGCCGAGGACGCCCTCGCCGCGCAGCCGCGCCGCAAGGGCGTCGATCTGCTCCCGGGGTCCGCAGGCGACGGACTGGTGCGGGGCGTCGTCGTGGGAGAGCACTGTTCCGGGGAACTCAGGCAGTACCGCCTCGACGTAGTCCGCAGGAGCCCCCAGGACGAGGAAGGCGAGCGGGGGCAGGGGCAGCCCGTGCTCGGCGACGTCGCGCAGTGCGGCCACGTCGCACAGCCCGGCCACGGTCATCGCGGTCCACTCGCCGACACTGTGACCCGCCACGGCGTCCGGGACGATGCCGATGCGGTGCAGGGCGGTCGAGAGCAGCGCACCGGCCGTCACTTGCGCGATGGCATGCCCGACCACATCACCGACCTGTCCGCGCGGTGTCGCCGGCCGCGTCAGCCCGAAGTGGCGTGCGACGTCCTCGGACCCGGTCGTGAACTCGGCCTCCAGTCCGGGGAAGAGGAAGGCCGTGCGTCCACCGGCCGCGCCGAGCAGCGGGGCCGGGGCGAACCACACGTCGCCTCGCCCGCCCCACAGCCGCTCCCGGGCCACGGCCTTGCGGGCCAGCGCGAGCTGCTTGGCGCCGGGACCGGCAACGGCCAGCCGGGCCGGACCCTGTCCGCGCACCGGACGGGCGCGCAGGGACGCGTCGTCGGAGTCGAGCAGCGCGGCGATGGCCCGGGGACTGTCGGCGGCGAGGCGCAGGACCGGCTCGCGCTCGGTGACGGCGGCGCGCCGGATCCGGTGGGTGGATTCCGGCAACTCCTCCAGCACCGCATGGGCGTTGATCCCGCCGAAGCCGAACGCGTCGACCGCCGCCCGCCGCACCTCGGCCTCCCAGGGGCGGGCGGTCGGCACCGGGCGGAAGCGGGTGGAGAGCAGGGCGGGATGAGGCGTGTCGCAGTGCAGGGTCGGCGGCAGGACCCGGTGGTGGACGGCGAGGGCCGCCTTGATCAGCCCGGCCGCGCCCGCCGCCGCCATGGTGTGGCCGATCATCGACTTCACCGAGCCGATGACGGCGTCCGGTTCATCGGTCCGGCCGAACACCTCTGCCAGCATGGCGAGTTCGGCGGCATCACCGTTGGGCGTGCCGGTCCCGTGGGCCTCCAGGAGGCCGAGGGCGCCGGGGGCGGCGGGGTCCAGGTCGGCCGCTTCCCAGGCGAGCCGCACCGCGCGGGCCTGCCCCGCGGGATCCGCGGTGACCAGCGAGGCGGCGCGCCCGTCGGCCGCGATGCCCACGCCGCGTATGAGCGCGTACACCCGGTCACCGTCCCGGCGGGCGTCGGCCAGCCGCTTCAGCACCACGATCCCGGTGCCCTCGGAGAGCAGCATGCCGTCCGCGTCGCGGTGGAAGGGCCGGATGCGCTGGGACGGCGACAGGGCACCCAGCTCGGCGAAGACGCGCAACAGCGTGGCGTCGTCGCAGTGGTGGACGCCGCCCGCCAGCATCACGTCGCACCGTCCCCGCTCCAGCTCGGTGACCGCGTGGTCCACCGCGATGAGGGAGGAGGCGCAGGCGGCGTCCACGGTGTAGGACGGGCCGCGCAGGTCGAGACGGTTGGCGATGCGGGACGCGGCGAAGTTCGGGACGATGCCGAGCGAGGTCTCGGGGCCGTGCGGGCCGAGCGCGTCGAGGAAGGCCGCGCGCAGCCGCCCGAGCCGCTCCCCGTCCAGCTCCGGCAGGAGTTCGCTCACCGTGTGCACCAGTTGGGCGGAGGTGCGTACCCGTTGGTCCAGGCGGACCTGCCCGACGGAGAGATAGCCGCCGCGGCCGAGCACCACGCCGACCCGGGTCCGGTCCGCGGGCAGGGAGCCGTCGCCCGCGTCGGCGAGGGCCGCCGCAGCGGTGCGCAGGGCGATCAGCTGGTCGGGGTCCGTGCTGTCGGCGGCCGACGGCATGATGCCGAAGGCGGCCGGGTCGAAGCCGGCGATCCCGTCGACGAAGCCGCCGCGCTGCCCGGTCGATGCACCCCAACGGCCTGGCGGGGCCTCGGCGATGGTGTCGACGCCCTCGGTGATGTTGCGCCAGTACGTGCCGAGGTCGTCCGCGCCGGGCAGGGTGACGGCCATGCCGACGATGGCGACCGGCTCGCGCGCTGCGGTCACGAAAGCCCGCCCGGTGCGGTGACGACGACCTCGTCGATGTCGGCGTCGCCGTGGGCGAGTTCGCGCAGCAGTGCCCGTACGCCCTCCTCCGGGTCGATCAGCGCGAGACCGCGCCGGGCGAAGTCCCGTGCGAGCTCCGGCCCCACCATGCCCGGGTGCCGGGGATCGGCCGCCCAGGGGCCCCAGTGGACGGTCACGGTGCGGCTCCCGGTGTCCCGCCGCCACTGGCGGCCGAGGACGGCGAGGGCGTCGTTGGCGGCGGCGTAGTCGGCCTGGCCCCGGTTGCCGGTGACGGCGGCGACGGATCCGAACAGGACGGTCAGGCGCGGGGGTTCGGGCAGGCTGCGCAGCGCGGAGAACAGGGCGTGCGCGCCGTGCACCTTGGTGTCGTGGACGCGCGCGAAGGAGCCGGGGTCCTTGTCGGCGAGCAGCCGGTCCTCGACGACACCCGCGGCGTGCACGACGGCGTCGACGGATCCGCACTCGGCGTGGATGTCCGCCACCGCCTTCCGCACGGCCGCCGCGTCCCGCAGGTCGAGGCAGTGGTACCGCGCGGCTCCGCCGGCGGCCTCGATCTCGGCCAGGGTGGCGGCGACTTCGCGCCGGGCGAGGATGCGCCCGGCTTCTCTTTCGATCGCGGCGGGATCGCGCTCACCGCGCGCGGCGAGCGCGGCCCGCAGGGCCGTCCTGTCCCCGGCACCGGCGAGGCCGGGGTCCTCGGGGGTGCCGGGCGCCTCGGTGCGGCCGAGCAGTTCGACCCGGCAGCCGGCCGCGGCGAGGGTGACGGCGAGCCGGGCCGTGATGCCCCGGGCGCCGCCCGCGAGGACGACCACGCTGCCGGGGCCGAGTCCGGCGGGGAACGCGTCGTCGTCGCTGCGAGGGCACACTGCCTCGTACGGTTCGGTCCCCTGCCGAGTGCCGTCGGCGGTATGGCGGACGACCGGGGCCCGGTCCGGGGCGAGGAGCTCGCCGACGAGGTCCCCGGCGAGGGCCGGGGCGGGGCGGTCGGGGGCGACGGAGACGACCCGGGCAAGGGTGTCCGGGTACTCGCGCGCGACGGCGCGGAAGAAACCGCCCAACCCCGCTGTGCGGACGTCCTCCTCGGCAGGCCGGGCGCACAGGAGCCAGCGCGGATTGTTCCGCAATGCCGCCTGGAACACGGGGAATTGCGCAGGTAGCACGGGGTCGGCACCGGGTGCGAGTGCGGCGAGGTGGATGACACCGTCGGGACGCTCGTGCTCCTCGCCCGTGACCGTGGCGCCGAGCTCTCCGAGACGGTCGGCGAGCGCGCGGGCGAGGGGAGCGCCCCCGCCGATCACGAGAAAGCGGCGCCCTTGGAGCGCTGCCTCGCCGGGTACGGGCGCGTCGGCGAGGCGGGTCTCCCGGAGCAGGAACCGTACAGGGGCGGTGGCGGCGGCCGTGCCCTCGGAGCCGGCCTCCGCCTCCGTGTGCTCCCCGCCCGGTCCTGCCCGCAGCCGGTCCGCGAGCGCCGCCGCCGTGCGGGCCCGGAGCAGTTCCTCCAGGTCGGCATCGGCCCACGGCCGCGGCCCGGCCGAGCCGTTCAGGCGGCGGCCCAGCTCGCCGACGATCTCGGTCCGTTTGATCGAGTCGATGCTGAGGTCGGCTTCCAGGTCCAGGCCGGGTTCGACGAGTTCGAGCGGATAGCCGGTCCGTTCGCTGATCACCGCGCGGACCGTGTCCAGCGCGTCCGGCACGGCGGACGGACCCTCGTCGGGCTCCGGCACGGGAAGAACGGGCAGCGGCTGAGGCGTCTCCAGGGCGGCCACCGGCCTCGTCGGCTGTGCACTCGCGCCGAAGTACGCCAGCAGGACGTCCCGTTGTGCTGCCACCGACTCGCGGCTGGTGCGCAGGAATTCGACGAGCAGGTCCGGGCCGTCCGCCGGGGCCGCCGGCGCGGCGGCGGACAGGGCGATCCGCCGGGCCGGGCGGAGGCCCCCGGTCAGCGGCTCCCCGTCGGCGGTCCGGACGAGGTGCCCGTCGACCACCCAGCCCGGCCGGGCCGGTACCGCGCCCGCGTCGGCGACGACCGCGTCCCGCCCGGCGAACAGCCGTTCCGCCGCCACCGGCACGCCCGCCACGGCGAGATGGGCCAGCGCCTCCAGATGCCCGGCCAGCCCGGCGTCCGGCCTCGGCTCGAACGGGACGGCGACGTGTGGCCGCTGGCCGAGAATGCTCCGCACCAGGCCGGTGAGCACCGTGCCGGGGCCCGCCTCGACGAAGACGCGCGCCCCCGCCTCGTACATCGCCTCGACCTGCTCGACGAACCGCACGGGCGCGGCGATCTGCCCGGCGAGGACCTCCCGCAGCTCGTCCGGCTCGGCGGGATAGCGGGCCGCCGTCATGTTCGACCAGACCGGGAAGGCGGGCGTACGGACCGGGTGCGCGGCGAGCGTCCCGGCGAACTGCGCCGATGCCGCTGCGAGATGAGGGCTGTGGAAGGCGTGGGAGACGGGGAGGCGGAGCGCGGCCACCCCGGCGTCCGCCAGGGCGGCGACGGCCTGTTCGACGGCGCCCGCAGGCCCCGAAAGGACGCATTGCGCCGGGGCGTTGTGGTTGGCGACGACCACCGCCTCCGACAGTCCGGCCTCGGCGAGCAGCGCCTCGGTCTTGTCCGGCTCCGCCGCGACGGCGGCCATGGCTCCCGGCGCGTCGCCCGCTGCTGCGGCGATCGCCTCGGCGCGTGCGGCACTGAGCTCCAGCACGGCATCCGGGGTGAGGACGCCCGCCGCGCCCAGGGCGACCAGTTCGCCGTAGGAGTGCCCGCCCGCCATGCCGGCCCGCACGCCGACGCTCCTGAGCACGTCGTGCGCGGCGAGGCAGGCCGCGCCCATGGCGGGCTGGGCTCGGCGGGTGTCGGCGAGCCGGGCGTGCTGTGCGTCCCGCGTCGCGGTGTCGAACGCGGTGGGCGGGAACATCGCGTCGGCCGGCGCCCGGTGGAGGTGGCGCTGCGTCGCGGGGAACGCGGTGAAGAGGTCGGCGAACATCCCGGGGCGCTGGCTGCCCTGCCCGGGGAAGAGCACGGCGACCGTCCCTGCTGTACGCCCGTTGGGCAGGAAGACGCCCGGCCGCGCCTCGCGGGCCGCCACTGCCCGGAGCAGCTCCGGGAGTTCGTCGAGCGACTCGGCCACCACAGCCGCACCGACCGGGCCGGTACCGGTGCGCCGTGCGGCGGTCAGGGCGAGGTCCCGCAGCCGCCACGGACGCCCGGCACGGTCGTTGACCTCGGTCAGCCGCAGCAGCTCGCGGGCGTCGTCCGCGTCCCGCAGGGCGACGAGTTCGGCCGGCCAGGCGTCGTGGCCGCACCGTGGTGGTGCGCCCCCGTCGTGCGCCCGCAGTACCGCATGGAAGTTGGAGCCGCCGAAGCCGAACGCGCTCACGCCCGCGACCCGTTCCGCGGCGGGCCGCCCCCACGGCCGCGACCGGTCGTGGAAGGCGAACGGACTGTCCAGCGGCTGCCAGGAGGGGTGGGGGCGGCGCAGGTGCAGCGTCGGTGGCCGTACGCCCGTGTGCAGCGCGAGGGCCGTCTTGATCATTCCGGCCAGCCCGGCGGCGCACTTCGTATGTCCGATCTGGGACTTGACCGAGCCGATGGCGCAACCGCCCGGCACTGCCCCGGCCTCGGTGAACACCTCGGTGAGAGCGGCGAGTTCGGTTCGGTCGCCGACGGCCGTGCCCGTGCCGTGGGCCTCGACCAGCCCGACGCCGGAGGGTGCGATCCCGGCCTGGGCGTAGGCCCGTTCGAGGGCGGTGCACTGGCCCTCGCGGCGGGGCGCGGTCAGCCCGAGCGAACGTCCGTCGCCCGCGCTGCCGACGCCCTCGATGACGGCGTAGACGCGGTCGCCGTCCCGCTCGGCGTCCGCCAGCCGTTTGAGCACGACGCAGGCGATGCCCTCGCCGAGCGCGATGCCGTCGGCGTCCGCGTCGAAGGGACGGCAGCGGCCGGTCGGGGAGAGGGCGTGCACGGAGGAGAAGAGCAGGTAGTCCTTGATGCCGTTGTGCAGGTCGGCTCCGCCGCACAGGGCGACGTCGGCGGCACCGGTCCGCAGCTCCTTGCAGGCGGCGTCGACCGCGGCCAGGGAGGACGCACAGGCGGCGTCCACCGTGTAGTTGGCGCCGCCGAGGCCGAGCCGGTTGGCGATGCGGCCCGCGATGACGTTGGCGAGCATGCCGGGGAAGGAGTCCTCCGTGAGGACGGGCAGTTGCGCGGCCAGGTCCTCCGGGAGACGGCCGAGGTAGGAGGGGAGGACGGCGCGCAGGGCGACCGCGTCCGCGGTGTCGCTGCCCGCCTCGGCGCCGAAGACCACGCAGGTGCGGTCGCGCGGGAAGGCGCGGCGGTCGTAGCCTGCGTCGGCGAGGGCCCGTCGGGCGGCTTCCAGTGCCAGCAGCTGGACGGGTTCGACGGATGCGAGCGAGGCCGGCGGGATCCCGTACGCGAGCGGGTCGAAGGGGATCCGCGGCAGGAACCCGCCCCACTTGGAGGCCGACACGTCGTGGGCGGCGGCCTGCGGTCCGTGCTGCAGGGAGACGTCCCAGCGCTCGGACGGGACCTCGGTGACGGAGTCGGTACCGGCGAGCACGTTGCCCCAGAAGGAGGCGAGGTCGGGCGCGCCGGGGAACATGCAGGCCATGCCGACGACGGCGATGCCGAGCGGTTCGGGGACCGGCCGCTGCGCCGGGGAGTGCGGCTCGACGGAGGCGGCGCGCTGCTCGTAGAACTCGGCCGCCCCGTCGCTCACTTGACGGTGCAGCGTCGCGACATCGGTGGTGGCACTGCGCAGGACCGCCGCCTCGCCGGCCATGAACAGGCCCTCGGCGAGCTGCCGTTCCTCGTCGACGTCGGTCAGGGCGCCGCCGATGCGCTCGACGCCCTTGCCGGCGATGCGCAGCCGCCCGAGGTTGAGCCGCTCCAGCTCTTCCCAGGCCTGCCGGTCGGGGACGCCCTGCCGGCTCAGCTCGTCCCGGCGGGTCCGGTGGGTACGGCAGTACGGGCTGGGCAGGCAGCGGGTCGCCTGGCCGGGGCCGGTGCGCAGAACGGCGGTCCGCTCGGCGGCGATTGCCTGCTGCTGGTAGAGGGGGCGGACGGCGCCGCAGTCGACGGCCTCCTCGGTGAAGAGGTAGGCGGTGCCCATCAGGATGCCGGTGGCGGCGCCGCGGGCGCGGATGCCGGACGTGAGCGCGGCGACCATGGCGGCGGAGCGCTCGTCGTGGATGCCGCCGGCGAAGAGCAGGTCCAGCGCGGGCCGTTCCCGTGGGGGAAGGGAGTCCAGGAAGTCGTCCACGACGGCGAGTTGGGCCTCCCACAGGGGGAAGCCGTTGCGCGGTCCGATGTGGCCGCCGCACTCGGCTCCTTCGAAGACGAAGCGGCGGGCGCCCGCCGCGAGGAACTGCTCCAGCAGCCCGGGCGAGGGCACATGCAGGAACGTACGGATGCCGTGCTCCTCCAGGGCGGCCGCCTGGGCGGGACGGCCGCCCGCGACGATCGCGTGGGAGGGGCGGAGCTCGCGCACGGCCGCGAGCTGGGCGGCGCGCACGTCCTCGGGGGCGAAGCCGAGGAGGCCGACGCCCCAGGGGCGGTCGCCCATCGTGGCGCGGGTCTCCTCCAGCAGGGTCCGGGCGGCTCCGGCACCGGTGAGGGCGAGAGCGAGGAAGGGCAGCCCTCCGGCGTCGGCGACGGCCGCGGCGAACCGGGGCCGGTCGCTGACCCGGGTCATCGGCCCCTGGGCGAGGGGCAGTCGGGTGCCGAGGGTGCGGCTCATGGGGGAGCCGGGCCGCAGCGCCTCCGGAGCCCGCCCGTCGCGTACCGCGTGATCGACGGCTTCCCGGACCGCCCGTACCGCGACGGCCGCCGTCCGGTACTTCTGCGCGAAACGGCGGGCGAGGAAGGCGTCCTGGCCGAGCGGCAGGGCAGGGGGCAGGCCGGGCCGGCGCGGGTCGAGAGTGCGGCGGCCGTTCTCGTACCGGGTCTCCGTGCCGTCCACGGACCGCAGGACCGCGGCGAGTCCGGGATCCGTGTCCGCCTCGTCGAGGAGGGCGAGCTGGACGTCGAGGACGACTCCCGCCGCCCCGGCGAGGACGGCACCGGCGGCGGTGTGCGGCCCGATGCCGCCGCACGCCCACACGGGCACGGTGACCCGGTCGTCGGCGAGGAGCTGCTGGAGCAGGACGGAGGTGGAGAGTTCACCGGCCGGCCCGCCGCACTCGCTGCCGCGGGCCACGAGCCCCGCCGCACCGTCCGCCACGGCGGCCCGGGCCTCGCGCAGGCTCCGCACCTCGGCGAGGACCGTACCTGCCGGGAACCGGCCGACCGGCCACGGGGTATCGGGGGCGAGGAGCACGGCCGCCGGGCCGTCGCCGCCGGGGGAGCAGAACTCGTCGGGCGGGAGCGGGCAGTCGGCGGGGACGCGGACGCCGAAGGCGCCGGGGATCCAGGCGCGGACGAGGTCCAGGGCGTCCCGGGCGGCTGCGCCGTCCGTTCCGAGGTTGACGACGCCGAGCCCGCCCGCTCCGTGGACGGCCGCGGCGAGCCGCGCATCCGGCCGGCCGAAGGGACCGAAGCCGATCACTGCACGCGCCGCCGACGCCAAGAGAGCCCCCTGTTTCCCGAAACAGACGGCAAGCGTGCCGAGCCGCAGCCGTCAACGTCCAGAAAAATCAAGGAGGTTCATCCGTACGTGGATGAGCGCTCAGTGCTCCTCGAGGCGGAAGCCCACTTTCATGCCCACCTGGTAGTGCGCGATCGCGCCGTCCTGGAGGTGCCCGCGGACCTGGGTGATCTCGAACCAGTCCAGCTGCCGCAGGGTCTGCGCGGCGCGGTCGATCCCGTTGCGGATCGCCGCCTCCACGCTCTCCTGCGACGAGCCGACGATCTCGGTCACCCGGTAGGTGTGGTTGCCCATGTCTCCACGGTGCCCTGCCCGTCCCGGGTGCGCGAGGTGGATGCGCCCGAAGGGGCGCGGGGAACTGCGCGACCAGCCACGACGCGCCCGCAGACGAGGTACCCGGGGCTTCGCCCCGGACCCATGGGGTCGTGCGTCGGCTGCAGGCCGCCGGTGGCTGGTCGCGCAGTTCCCCGCGCCCCTTACGGGGCGCCGTGGTGCCGCCAAACGTGCCCTACGGCACGACCGTCACCGGCCACCGCCCCGCCTTCACCAGGCGGACCGCCACCGAGCCGATGATGCGGTGGCCCGCCTGTTCCGAGGCGCCGACGACCACGGCGTCCGCCGTGAGGTCGTCGGCCGCCTTGACCAGGCCCGCATACGGGTCGCCGCGGAAGGTGTGGAACTGCCAGCGCAGCCGGTACATGTCCTGCAGGCGCTCCGCCGTGGCGCGGATCTCGGCCAGCAGTTCCTCGGCGACCTCCTCCGTGGTCTCCGCGACGGGCGCGCCCAGGGCGGCGCTGCCCGTCAGCATCGGCTGCACGTAGACGAGCGCGAGCAGCGCGTTCTGCCGGCGGGCCAGGCCCGCCGCGTAGGCCGCGGCGCGCCAGGACGGGTCCGAGCCGTCCACGCCCGCGACGATCACCTTGGGGCCGTCGGTGCCGCGCTCGAAACCGGCAGGGAGGGTGCTGCCCTGCGCCTCGTTCGTCTCCTCGTTCACACAGGGAGGTTAACCGGCACGGACAGGGACAGCGCGAAGCGGCCCTCCTCGTCCGTCCACCAGTGCGTGAGGTCCAGGCCCGCCGCCGCCAGCTCGGCGCGCACGCCCTCGCGGCGGAACTTCGCCGAGACCTCGGTGCGCAGGTCCTCGCCCGCAGCGAAGGGGACGGCGAGGTCGAGCGAGGGGATCTTCACGACGACGTCCCTGCGGGCCCGCAGCCGCATCTCGATCCACTCCTGCCGGGCGTCCCACAGCGCGACGTGGCCGAAGTCGTCCGGGTCGAAGTCCGCTTCGAGTTCGCGGTTGATGACGGTCAGGACGTTCTTGTTGAACGCGGCCGTCACCCCCCGGCCGTCGTCGTAGGCAGCGACGAGGGTCCGCTCGTCCTTGACCAGGTCCGTGCCCAGCAGCAGCGCGTCGCCGGGGGAGAGCGCCGCGCGCAGGGCGCGGAAGAACACGGCCCGTTCGTCGGGGAGCAGATTGCCGATCGTGCCGCCGAGGAAGGCGAGCAGCCGCGGCCCGGGCGTGTCCGGCAGGGCCAGGCCGTACTGGAAGTCGGCGACCAGGGCGTGCACGGACAGGTCCGGGTGCTCGGCGAGCAGCGTGTCCGCCGCGCCGCGCAGGGCGCTCTCGCTGACGTCGACGGGCACGTAGGTGTCGAGGGCGGGCAGCGCGCGGATGAGGTGGCGGGTCTTGTCGGACGAGCCCGAACCCAGCTCGACCAGGGTGCGGGCGCCGGTGGCGCGGGCGATATCGCCGGAGCGGTCGACGAGGATCTCGCGCTCGGCGCGCGTGGGGTAGTACTCCGGCAGCAGGGTGATCTCGTCGAACAGCTCGCTGCCGCGGGCGTCGTAGAACCACTTCGGAGGGAGCTCCTTGGGCGTACGGGTCAGCCCTGCGGAGACGTCGGCGCGCAGGGCTGCGGCCGTGGCGTCGAGGGGGAGGGCACGGGTGAGGACGAACGGGCTCACGGACGGGGCTCCTTGTGCCGGTTACAGCGGGGACAGCGATACGTCGGTGCGGTCGGCGGTGAGAAGGGTGCGGTCGGGGACCTCGGTCCAGCGGGGGTCGTCGTCGTACGGCTCGGAGGCCACGACCGTGCGGCCGGGCGGGCCGCAGAGGTACCAGAGGGAGTCGCCCCACGCGGTGGCGGCTATGCAGGAGCCGTCGGTGAGCAGGAAGTTGAGGCGGGAGCCGGGTGCCGCGCCGTCGAGGTCGGCCACCGCGCCCGCCAGTGCGGGTCCCGGTGCCTCGCCCTCGCGCAGCCGGTGCTCCACCAGGGCCCAGGCGAACGCCGAGTCGGTGCGCGCGGCCAGCCGCAGCAGCGTGCTCGCGGGCAGCCGGGCGGTGAGCGGGGCGACGGAGTCCGGCCACCCGGTCAGCGCCCCGTTGTGGCTGAACAGCCAGCGTCCGGCGGCGAACGGGGCCGCGGCCGCCTCCCCGTCGGCGCCCGCCGCGGTCGCGTCGCGCACCGCGGCGAGCAGCGCTCCGGTGCGCACGACCCGGGCCAGGTCGGCGAAGGAGAGGTCCGCCCACACCGGTCCGGACCGCCGGTAGCGTGCGGGGACGGGGTCGCCGGGCGCGTACCAGCCGACGCCGAAGCCGTCCGCGTTGACCGTGCCGTGCTGCTGCCGGCGCGGCGCCCAGGACTGGCGCAGGAGGGAGTGGGGCGGGTCGACGAGGGTCTCGCCGAGCGGTGACTCCGGGCCCAGGAAAGCGAGATGACGGCACATCAGACGGGCTCCGCGTCCCGCACCGTGCGGAATCCGGAGAAGATCTGCCGGCGCACCGGCAGGTCCCAGTTGCGGAAGGTCCCTCTGCAGGCGACCGGGTCGACGGCGAACGAGCCGCCGCGCAGCACCTTGTGGGCGTCGCCGAAGAAGACCTCGGAGTACTCGCGGTAGGGAAAGGCCCGGAAACCCGGATAGGGCAGGAAGTCGCTGGCCGTCCACTCCCACACGTCACCGATCAACTGCCGCACGCCCAGCGGCGATGCGCCGCCCGGATACGCCCCCACGGGCGCCGGGCGCAGATGCCGCTGGCCGAGGTTGGCGACGTCGGGGGACGGGTCCTTGTCGCCCCAGGGGTAGCGCCGGGACCGGCCCGTGCGGGGATCGTGGCGGGCGGCCTTCTCCCACTCGGCCTCCGTGGGCAGCCGCCGCCCGGCCCAGGCCGCGTAGGCCGCGGCCTCGTACCAGCTGACGTGCAGGACCGGTTCCTCGGGCGGTACGGGCTCGACGGTCCCGAACCGGCGCCGGATCCAGGCGCCGTCCTCGCGGCGCCAGAACAGCGGCGCGGCGAGCTCATGCCGGCGCACCTGCTCCCAGCCCTCGGGATGCCACCAGCGCGGCTCGGTGTAGCCGCCGTCCTCGATGAACTGCAGATAGGCGCCGTTGCTCACCGGCACGGTGTCGATGAAGAACGACGGCACGAGGCGCGGGTGCGCGGGCCGTTCGTTGTCCAGTGCCCACGGCTCCGTGGACGTGCCCATGGTGAACGGGCCGCCCTCCACCAGGACTTCGGACGGCAGCAGCGCCGCATCCGGCTCCGCCCGCGGCGGTTCGGGGGCGGTGAGCGCGGCGGGGCCCCGGCGCAGCTGGTGGGTGATGAGCATGGTCTCGTCGTGCTGCTGCTCGTGCTGGGCGATCATGCCGAAGGCGAAGCCGCCCGCCAGCAGCGGGTCCGCGCCGTCCACGGGGGCGTGCTCCAGCACGTCCAGCACCCGGCCGCGCACCTCGGCGACATAGCCGTGCGCCTCCTGCGGCGAGAGCAGCGGCAGCGCGGGCCGGTCGGCGCGGGGGTGCGCGAAGGCGTCGTACACCGAGTCGATCTCGGGGCGCAGCGCGTCGCGGCCGCCGACGGTCCGCAGCAGCCACTGCTCCTCCTGGTTGCCGATGTGCGCCAGGTCCCACACCAGCGGCGACATCAACGGCGAGTGCTGTGCGGTCAGTTCGTGCTCGTCCACGCAGCCCGTGAGCGCCTGGGTGCGCTCACGGGCCGCCAGCAGGGCATGCGCTGCGCGCTGCCGCTGTGCTTCGGGCCGGGGCCCGGGGGCAGCGTGCATCAGTGGTTCTCCTTGCCGTTCACGTGGTCGAGCAGGTCGTCGGCGGGGCACCGGCGGCGTTCCACGTACCGCTCGGTGAACTCGTCGACGGCCGCCAGGACGCGGGGCGACGCCCCGAGCCTGGGCAGCGCCTCGCGGGCGGCCGCGAAGCAGACCACCGCCGCCGCGTGCAGCTCCGGGTCGGACAGCCCGTGCCGGGCGGCGTTGAGCCACAGCGGATTGCGCGGTGTCGGCCGCATCCCCGCCGTGTCGGCGAGGGCCTTCACCACGCGGTGGGCCGTCTCGGCCGCCGTGGCGTCGTCGAACAGGGCCGCCGTGACGGCCACCGGCACCAGCCAGCCGTCCTCGCCCGGCTGCGCGTCGATCATGCGCAGTTCCAGGTGCCCGCGCGGCCGTATGGGCGGGAACAGCGTGGTCAGGTGATAGTCCACATCACCCGTGGTGACCGGCCGGGGCCGCCCGGTGCGGACCCAGCGGCGCAGGGCCAGCCCCTGCTGCACGGACCACGGGCCGGCCTCGGACCGCACGAACATCACCGGCGCGTCCAGGGCGTACGCCGCCCACGCCGAGCGCGGTTCGAGGTCCTCGGCCGGGGCCAGGGTGCGCCCCGGGTCCATCTGTGCGTAGCAGGCCTGCCGGGTGGACCGCCACCCGGTGGGCTTCCCCAGGTGCAGCGGGGAGTTGGCGAAGGCCGCGGCGAGCACCGCACCCAGCAGGTGCGCCAGCCGCCAGCGCCGCCCGTACCCCATCGGCCCCGGTTCCTCGTACCCCGCGTCCACACAGACCTGGACGGACGCGGTGCGGCACATCACGGTGCGCCCGGCGCCGTTGATCCGGTCGTAGTAGATCTCCATCGCGTTGTAGCGCGGCTCCATGAGCACCCGGTCGGGCTGGTACCAGGGTTCCTTGCCGTACCCGGCCAGGACGAGCCCCAGGTCGCGCAGGGCGGAGCGGGTGAGGGAGAGATCGGCGGAGAGGTCCTCCACGCAGGAGGCGAGGGAGTCCGCGGGCCGCGAGCTGAGTTCGATCTGGCCGCCGGGCTCGATGGTGAGCCAGGAGCGCAGCGGCAGGGACCGCAGCCGGTCGGCGGCGGCTGCCAGCCGGGGGGCGGAGACGGGGCGGGCGGGATCGCAGAGATCGTGGACGAGCCATTCGAGTTCGACGCCCAGCAGCCTGGGCGGTCCGGTCTTGAAACAGATTCCGCGCAGGTACGCCTCCGCCTCGGCTTCGTCGATCGGCCGGGCGAAACCTTCCTTCTCGATCTGGCCGTAGGTCACGCTCCGTACCTCCCGTGTCAGGGGCCATGGCCCACCCGAGCAAGGCCCTTGCCCGAAAGCCCCGGCCGGGAAACGCGCGGAGCTGCCACGGAGCCCTCACCGGTCAACATTCTGTCGGCCTCTTGACGCGGCCGCCAGGTGAGCGCTTACGGTCCCTGGCGTGACCGACCGTGCCCCGACCTCCGAGGTGTTCGACCCCGCGACCTACGCCCGCGGCGTCCCGTACGCACTCTTCCGCGAGCTGCGCGACCACAGCCCCGTGTGCCGCGTGCCGGAACCGGCCGTCGGTCCCTGGCCCGCGGGCCCCGGCTACTGGGGCGTCTTCCGGCACGCGGACGTCAAGCACGTCCTGCGTACCCCGGAGCTGTTCTCCTCGGCGCTGGGCGCCACGCAGATCCGTGACCCGGACACGGCGGACGACCTGGAGTTCGTCCGGTCCATGGTGCTCAACCAGGATCCGCCCGCGCACAGCCGGCTGCGCCGGATCGTGGCCGCGGCCTTCACACCGCGCGCCGTGCGGGAGTTGGAGACGGCGATCGAGGAGCGCACCCGGGCGCTCGTCGACGGCGTGGCGGAGCGCGGCGCGGCGGACTTCGCCGAGCTCGCCGCCGACCTGCCCGTGCAGACCCTGGCCGATGTGCTGGGGGTGCCGCACCAGGACCTGCGGCTGCTGTTCGACTGGGCGAACCGGGTCATCGGTTACCAGGACGCCGACTACGCGCAGTCGCGCACCGCCGACCCCGCCTCGCTCACCCCGATCGGCCGCGCGGCCCTGGCCCTGCGGCCCTCCGCCCCGCCGGTCCGGCCCGACGGCTCCCCGGTCAACCCGCGCTCACGGCACGGGCTGCCCGACATGTTCCACTACGCCCACGCCCTGGCCGAGGCGCCGCGGCCGGGCAGCGTGATGGCCAGAATGGTCGCGGAGGGGCTCACCCGCGAAGAGTTCGAGAACATGTTCTTCATCCTGGTGGTGGCCGGGACCGAGACCCTGCGCAACTCGCTGCCCGGCGGCCTGCTGACCCTCCTGGACCACCCGGACCAGTACGAACTCTTCCGCACCCGGCCCGACTTGACCGACTCGACGGTCGAGGAGGTGCTGCGCCACTGGTCACCCGTGGTGCACATCCGGCGCACCGCCGTCCGGGACACCGAACTCGGCGGCGTCCGCATCCGGCGAGGCGAGAAGGTCGTCGTCTACCACCCCTCCGCCAACCGCGACGAACGCGCCTTCACCGACCCCGACCGCCTGGACATCACCCGCACCCCCAACGACCACGTCGGCTTCGGTTTCGGCCCGCACTACTGCCTGGGCGCCCACCTCGCCCGCGCCCAGCTGAGGGCCATGCTGCGCACGGCGGCGGACCGGCTCCCCGGCCTGGAACGGGCGGGGGAGCCGGTCCGGCTGACCTCGAACTTCCTCAACGGCCTCAAGCGCCTGCCGGTCAGATGGAGACCGGCTCAAACGGAGAACAGGTCGGTGAACGGGCCTGCAGCATCGGCCACATGATGGCCGAACGGTGAGTTGAAGTCCCAGATGAGGAACAGGAGGAAGGCGATCAGCGCGCTGTAGGCGCCGGCGAGCAGCAGCTCGCGCGGTGACCTCCTGATCTGCAGGGTGAAGATGATCCCGACGGCCACGACGGCTCCGGCGACCAGACCGAACCACACCACGCCGGGCATGGTGTCGTCCGCGTTCGCCGCACGGGCGTTGCGCGCGGCGTTGGCCGCACCCACCTGATCCAGCAACGGCTGGTACGACTGGGCCTCGTGGTCGTTGCGCGGCTGGTACGAGGTGACGTCGTCCCGCACCTTGTCCAGCAACTGCGCACCGTGCTCGGTGAGTTTCTGCTCCTTGAGCATCACGGGCCACTCCTTGTGGACCACGTAGCTCGCGTACGCGGTGACGTCCTTGCGCGTCCGGTCACGGGCGTCCGGCGCAAACGCCTGCACCCGCTCGTGCACCTCGTGCAGCGCCTGCGCCTCGGCCTGCACCGTGGTCTGCGCGCCGTTGCGGGCCTCCCAGACACCGGCGATGGCCAGGCCCAGCACGATGGCGTAGACCACGCCGATCATCATCGTCATGTACTCGATGACGTTCGGGGTTTCGGACGGGTCGTCGTCCTCGCTGAGCCTGCGCTCCCTGAGCACGGTGATGGACAGGACCACCGCACAGGCGGCGGCCATGGCAATGGCCAGAACCAGCCATTCGGACAAGGGGGAACCTCCGGTTCGGGATCAGCGGCTGCGCCCGCCCGAGCGCGGGCGCAGGACGGCGGCGGCGAGCACGGCCGGGGCGGTGAGCACGAGCATGAGCGTGACGGGCGAGGACTCGCCCTGCGCCGGCGGCGCGGCGACGGACTGGCGGTAGGCGGCGACGTGCCGGGCCGACTGCGTCGGGGGCTTGGGGGAGGGTGAAGGATCCTGCGGCGGGTCGGGCTCCGGGGCCGCCGCCGGCTCCGCCGGGGCGCTGCGCGCGGCGAGCGGGGACGGGGGCGGTGGTGGCGGCGCGGGGCGCGCCGGGACGGGTCCGGGGGACGGCATGGCCGACGGCTCGGGCGAAGGCGACGGCCGCGGGGCGGGCGTCTCGCGGCAGAGGCTCACCACGGACCAAGTGTCACTGGCGACGAGGCAGTTCGGGCCGAAACGGACGTAGGGCTCGGCGGGGGCCGGCTCCCCGGACGGGTCCGGTGGGGATCCGGCGGCCGTCATCGTCAGCACGGCCATGGCGGCCAGGATTCCTGTACGTCCGGTCCGGGCCCATGCGGTCACGTGGAGATACTGGGGGGGCACGCGGGGTGCGGGCCAGTCGGCGCGGCCGGATTCCTTCGATGGGGTGACATCAGGACGGAGCGCCCCGTCAGGGGCGCGGGGCTGTTGACTCCCCCAGCTACCGCTGGGAGGTACCCCCAGCGGCTCCGCCGCGTGGGCGCGACCAGCCATGACGCACCCGCAGGTGACGTGCTGCCCCGGCATGGCGCGTCGGCTGCGGGCCGCCTGTGGCTGATCGCGCAGTTCCCCGCGCCCCTGACGGGGCGCGCCCCGGGGCACCCCCTACCCGAACGCCCCGTGCCGCCCCTCCCCGGACGCGAAGCGGGCCGCGCCCGCCAGTGCCTCCGGCAACACGGCCAGCCCGCCGGCCAGTTCGGCGGCCATGGCGGCCTCCTCCGTCAGCCCTTCCTGCGCCAGCACCGACGCCCGGTCGGCCCGCAGACACGCCTGCGGGAAGCGCGCAATCTCCGCCGCCAGCGCCTCGGCGGCGGCCCGCCCCTGCCCCGCCGGCACGAGGCGATCGGCGAGCCCCATCGCCAGTGCCTCCGCCGCCGGTACCGGCCGTCCCGTCAGGACGAGGTCCATTGCGCGGCCCATCCCGATGAGCCGCGGCAGCCGCACCGTGCCCCCGTCGACGAGCGGCACCCCCCACCGTCGGCAGAAGACGCCGAAGACGGCGTCCTCCTCCGCCACCCGCAGGTCGCACCACAGCGCCAACTCCAGGCCGCCCGCGACGGCATGACCGCTGACGGCGGCGACGACCGGTTTCGTCAGGCGCAGCCGCGTCGGCCCCATCGGGCCGTCGCCGTCCTCCGTCACCCGGTTGCCCTGCTCGGTGCCCATCGCCTTGAGGTCGGCGCCCGCGCAGAACGTGCCGCCCTCGCCCCACAGCACCGCCACCCGCGCGGTCTCGTCCGCCTCGAACGCCCGGAAGGCGTCGGCCAGTTCGCGGGCCGTCGGTCCGTCGACGGCGTTGCGCACCTCGGGCCGCGACAGGACGACCGTCGTGACGGGGCCCTGCCGCTCCACGCGCACGGCGGGTGCCATCAGGCCTCCTTCGCCGAGGCGCGGTCCAGGATCGCGCCGAGGTCCGCCCCGGTCGGCAGCGTGCCGAACGCGTTCCCCCAGTCCGCGCCGAGCCGCGAGGCGCAGAAGGCGTCCGCGACGGCCGGGTCGCCGTGGCGCACCAGCAGGCTGCCCTGCAGCACGAGCGTGAGCTGCTCGGCGAGGCGGCGTGCGAGCAGCTGCGCCCGCGTGGGGTCGGACAGTTCGCCCAGCAGGGCGCGTACGCGCGTGACCGCCGCGTCGAGCCGGGCGTCGGCCCCGGCCGCCGCATCGACCTCCGCGAACCAGGCGTCCAGCCCGGCCGGTTCCTTCTGCAGCGCGCGCAGCACGTCGAGCGCCGCCACGTTGCCCGAGCCCTCCCAGATGGACAGCAGCGGCGCCTCCCGGTAGAGGCGCGGCATGCCGGACTCCTCGACGTAGCCGTTGCCGCCCAGGCATTCGAGGGCCTCGGCGGCGTGGGCGCTGCCGCGCTTGCAGACCCAGTACTTGCCGGCGGCGAGGGCGAGCCGGCGCAGCGCCGCCTCCCCGGTGTCGCCCGCGACGGACCGGTCGACGGCCGCCGCGAGCCGCATGGCCAGCAGCGTGGCCGCCTCGGACTCGACGGTGAGGTCGGCCAGGACGTTGCGCATCAGCGGCTGGTCGATGAGCTCGGCGCCGAACGCCCGCCGGTGCGCGGCATGGTGGACGGCCTGCCGCAGTCCGGCCCGCATGCCGGCCGCGGAGCCGAGGACGCAGTCGAGCCGGGTCATGTTGACCATCTCGACGATCGTGCGCACCCCGCGCCCGGGTTCGCCCACCGGCCAGGCCACGGCCTGCTCGTACTCGATCTCGGCCGAGGCGTTGGACCGGTTGCCGAGCTTGTCCTTCAGCCGTTGCAGGCGCATCGCGTTGCGGGTGCCGTCGGGCAGCACGCGCGGCATCAGGAAGCAGGTCAGACCCTCCGCGGTCTGTGCCAGCACGAGGAAGACGTCGCTCATCGGTGCCGAGGTGAACCACTTGTGCCCGGTGATCGTGTACGAGCCGTCGCCGGCGGGCACGGCGGTCGTGGTGTTGGCGCGGACGTCCGAGCCGCCCTGCTTCTCGGTCATCGACATGCCCGCGATCAGCCCCTGCTTGCCCAGCGGGGGGCGCAGCCCGTAGTCGTAGGTGCGCGAGGCCAGCAACGGCTCGTAGACGGCGGCCAGTTCGGGCTGGGCGCGGAGCGCGGGGACGGCCGCGTAGGTCATCGAAACGGGGCAGCCGTGGCCGGGTTCGGCCTGGGCCCAGACGTAGAACTTCGCCGCGCGCACCAGGTGCGCGCCGGGGCGGGCCTCGGCCCAGGGGGCGGCGTGCTGGCCGCTCTCCACGGCGGTGGTCATCAGCTCGTGCCAGGCGGGGTGGAACTCGACCTCGTCGATGCGGTGGCCGTAGCGGTCGTGCGTGCGCAGCACGGGAGGGTTCGCCTCCGCCGTCCGCGCCCAGTCCTGCACCTGCTCGGACCCGGCCCGGGCGCCGAGCGCGCGGACCTCGGCCTCGCCCCAGCCGCCGCCCTCGCGGCGCAGCGCCTCCAGCAGCGCCGGGTCGTCGGCGGTGGTGAAGCCGGTCAGGGGCGGAGCCTGGTTGAACACTTCGTGCGTGGCGCTCATGGCGTGACCTGCCTCCGGTCGGCGACGCTATTACAGTTTTATGATGCGTGATGGAGGACTGTAATGGACAGGGGTGCGACGGACATGGCCGAGGACGACACCGACGAGACCGACAACACCGGACCGCTCTCGCTGCGGCCGCTGACCGCACGCTCGGTGGTGCTCTCGACCCTCCTCGGCCACCACCCGCCCGCCCTGCCCGCCCGCGCCCTGGTCCGCGTCGGCGAGCTCTTCGGCACCGCCGAGGGCACGATCCGCACCGCCCTGACCCGCATGGTCGCCGCCGGTGACCTGGAACAGCGCGACGGCACGTACCGGCTCACCGAACGGCTCCTCGCCCGCCAGACCCGGCAGGACGACAGCCGCGCCCCGCGCACCCGCCCCTGGGACGGCCGCTGGGAGATCGCCGTCGTCACCCCAGAACGCCGCACCGCCCCCGACCGGGCGGCGCTCCGCCAGGCGATGGCCGCCCTGCGCCTGGCCGAACTGCGCGAGGGCTGCTGGCTGCGCCCCGCCAACCTCGTACGGGACCGCCCGGCCGTGGTGGCGCAGCAGTGCACGGTCCTCACCGGCGCCCCCGAGGGCGACCCGGCGGAGCTCGCCGCCGGGCTCTGGGACCTGTCCGGCTGGGCCCGCCGGGCCCGCGCCCTGGAGGCGGCTCTCGATGCCCTGCCCGGGCGCCCCGGCGACCTCGCCGAGCGCTTCACCGTCTCGGCCGCCGTACTGCGCCACCTGCTCGCCGACCCCGTCCTGCCCGCGCCGCTGCTCCCCGCGGACTGGCCCGGCGACCGGCTCCGGCACCGCTACGCGGCCTGGGACCGCGACTTCCGGGGCCTGCTCCTGGAGCACATCGGTCTCCCGGGCCCGGCGTGAACATGCCCGGCGGGAATATGAGGAGTCCGTGACAGTTCCGGCGTTCGGAGGACCCAGGGCACATCTGTGTGATTGCACGACGGATACTGGCCGCATGTCACGCGTGCTTCTGATCGAGGACGACCGGGCCGTAAGGGAAGGGGTCACCCTCACCCTCCGCCGCCGCGGCCACGAGGTCGAGGCCGCGGCCACGGGCGGGGCCGGGCTGGCGGCCCTGGAGACCTTCCGCCCCGACCTGGTCCTGCTGGACCTGATGCTGCCGGACAAGAGCGGCTTCGAGGTGTGCCGCCAGATCCGCACCACCCAGCAGATCCCGATCATCATGCTCACCGCGCGCGGCGACGACATCGATGTCGTCCTCGGTCTGGAGGCCGGCGCCGACGACTACATCGTCAAGCCCGCCCGCGGCGAGGTCCTGGAGGCACGCATCCGCGCCGTCCTGCGCCGGGCCGCCCCCGGCGACGGCGGCGCCCCCGAGCCCGCCACCGGCCGGCCCGC
>NZ_JBSFWU010000090.1:0-32607 GCF_053594995.1 Streptomyces sp. NPDC002536 | reverse complement strand
GACGGTCCGCAGTCAACCCTCTCGGGGGCCGGGGCGAAGCCCCGGGACTTCGGCTGCGGGCGCGTCGTGGCTGGTCGCGCAGTTCCCCGCGCCCCTTACGGGGCGCCCGGCGTACGGCTCCGGCTCCGGATCCGCGCCACCGGCCGGGGGCGCAGCCGCCCGGCCGGCCCGCTTGCGGAGTTGCACGTTCATGTCCCGGCGGATACGTCGGATCATCTCATCCATGTCAGGCATGCGGCGAAGGTAGAGCCCCCGGTTCCGCAACGCCGCCCCCGCCCGGGGCCGTTCACCCGCGCGGATGAATACTCAGGTGATCTTCGGCTGCCGTGGCTTCGCCCGGCGGGAAGTGGCAATGCTCCCCTCTCCCGACCGGCCCCCCACCCCAAGAGGTACGAGGCATGACGTCCGTACGCGCAACCGCCGCCGAGCCGTTGCCGTCCCGCCCCGCCGAACTCCCCCTGCACGCCCGGGACTCCGGGCCCGTCGAACCCCCGCGCACCCCGCGGCCGCCGCACCGCGGGAGGGCCGCCGCATGAGCACGGCGAACGGCGCCCGCGGCGGCGCGGGCCGGGAGGGCGGGCTGCCCGTCGCCTCGGCGGGCGAGAACCTGCGGCTGGCCCTCGTGTACTTCCTCCCCGACTACCTCAAGGGCGTCTTCCGCTGCCGCCCCCGGATGGCCCGGCTGGTGGCCCGGCTGGACCCGGGGCGGCGCCGGCTGGAGGCGATGCGCGGGCTGCGCCGCAGGCACGGCCGCGGACCGGTCGTGGTGCACGGCACCTGCGGCCCCACCCTGCTGGTGCTGGACGCCGAGGACGCCCGGCAGGTGCTCTCCGGGCCGGTGGAGGTCTATGCGGTGGACACCTGGGAGAAGGTGAACGGCTTCGCGGCCGTGCAGCCCGACGCCCTGGTCGCCTCGCACGGCCGGCAGCGCACGGCCCGCCGCGCCTTCAACGACGCGGTGCTGGACGCCGGTTGCGACGTGCACCGGCTGGCGGGCCACTTCCTGCGGGTCGTGGGCGAGGAGGCCCGCGCGCTGCTGGGGCCGGAGGCGGAGGCCGGGCTGACGGCCGACGTGGTGCGCGAGCGCTTCGAGCGGATCGGGCGGCGCTGCTTCCTGGGCGAAGCCGCCGCCGACGACACGGAGTTCTCCCGGCTCCTGGGCGAACTGCTGGCCGAGGCCAACTGGATGGGCGCCCGGCGCTGGCGGACGGGCCGGGCCCGCAGGATCCGGCGGACGATGATGCAGCGCCAGTCGCGCTACCTGTGCGATGCCGATCCGCGCAGCCTGACCGGGCTGTTCCGCAGCGCGCCCCGGGGCCCCGAGACCGCACCCGAGAGCCAGCTCACCCAGTGGTTCATGGCGCTGGCCGTGGTGCACAGCGCCGTCGTGCAGACGCTGGCCCTGCTCGCCACGCACCCGCAGCACCACACGCGCGCCGCGGCCGAGGTCGCCGACGCCGACCGGCGGCACGGCCTGCGCACGGTGGCCGGCTTCCAGGGCATGCCGTACGTGCGCGCCTGCATCCAGGACGCGGCGCGGCTGTGGGCGCCCGTGCCCAGCCTGCTGCGCCGCACCACGGCCGAGACCCGCTGGCGGGCGGTGGTCGCACCGGGCGGGATGAACGTCCTGGTGCCCGCCGCCTTCCACGCCCGCGACGACGAACGGCTCGACTACGCGCACCGGTTCGCGCCCGAGAAGTGGATGGACGGCACGGCCGAGCGGGACTGGGCCGTCAGCCCCTTCAGCCGCGGCGAGGCCCGGTGCAGCGGCATGGAGCTGGGGCTGCTGCTGGCCACCGGCTTCGTCGCCGAGTTCCTGCGCGACGGCGAACTGGCCGTCGCAGGTGTGCGGTTGACGCACCGGAAGCCGCTGCCGCACAGCTTCGACGCCTCCCGGCTGCGGATCGGCTACCGCGCCCACCGGGCCCCGGCCTGCACCGTCCCCCCGCCCGTCCTGGAGAGCGACCGATGACCCCGGCACCCCGCCCGCGCCGCGAGTGGCACTCCCTGCCCCTCCCCCTGGCGCTCCTGGAGCTGCGCCGGCAGCGGCAGTTGCTGCGCGCCCACAACCTGTACGACGCCCACGGCGGCGCACGGCCCCCGGAGCCGGTCCGCGAACTGCTGCCCCACCGCAGCTACGACGGGTCCGGCTCCTGCCCCTCCGACGCCGCCATGGGCCGCGCGGGCACCCGCTTCGACCGCAACTGCGCGCTGCCGCAGGCCTTCCCCGAGCCCGAGGACGACGGCCTGTTCTCGCCGAGCCCGCGCGAGGTGAGCAGACGGCTCCTGGCCCGCACCTCCGGATTCCGCCCGGCCCCGATGCTCAACCTGCTGGCCGCGGCCTGGATCCAGTTCCAGCAGCACGGCTGGTTCCACCACGACGCCCGCCCCTCCGGCCCGCCGCTGGACGTCCCCCTCGCCGCCGACGACGACTGGCCGCAGTGCCCGATGCTGCTGCGCCGCACCCTGCCCGACCCGGCGGGCCCCGCCGACGCGTCCCTGCCGCCCGCCTACGCGAACACGGTGACCCACTGGTGGGACGGCTCGCAGATCTACGGGTCGAGCGAGGAGCAGTGCCGGGCGCTGCGCACCGGCGAGGGCGGCAAACTCGCCGTCGTGGACGGCAGGCTGCCGGACGAGGAGCGGGCGGGCCTGTCCGGCATCGACCGCACGGGCTTCAACGAGGACTACTGGGCCGGCCTGTCCCTGCTGCACACCCTCTTCGCCAAGGAGCACAACGCGATCTGCGACCGGATCGCCTCCGCCCGCCCCACCTGGGGCGACGAGCGTCTCTTCCAGACGGCGCGGCTGGTCGCCACCGCCGTCATGGCCAAGATCCACACGGTGGAGTGGATGCCGGCCGTCGTCGACCGGCCGGTGACCCGGGCCGCGATGCACCTCGACTGGTACGGGGTGCTCCCCGCCCGGCTGCGCCGCCGGGTGCCGCGCTTCGGCCGGGGCGAGACGCTGTTCGGCATCCCCGGCTCGCCCACCCGGCACCACACGGCCCCGTACGCGATGACGGAGGAGTCCGTCGCCGCCCACCGGCTGCACCCGATGATCCGGGACGAGTACGAGATCCGCTCGCACCTGACGGGCGACCTCGTCGAGCGGACGGACTTCGAACCGCTCCAGGCGCTGGCCACTCGCAAGGCCGTCGAGCGCTGGGGCACGGCCGACCTGCTCTACTCCTTCGGCACCATGCACGCGGGCGACATCACCCTGCACAACCACCCCGACTGCCTGCGGGAGCTGGTGCGCGTCTCCGGGGAGCGCGTCGACCTCGGCACGGTCGACGTGCTGCGCGACCGCGAGCGCGGCGTCCCCCGCTACACCGCCCTCCGCGCGGCGCTGCACCGGCCGCCCGTGCGCAGCTTCGACGAGCTCACCGGCGGGGACGCCGCCCTGGCCGGCGAGCTGCGCGAGCTCTACGGCGGCCGGCTGGAGCGGGTCGACACCATGGTCGGCCTGTACGCGGAACCCCGGCCGCACGGCTTCGCGTTCAGCGACACGGCGTTCCGGATGCTCGCGCTGATGACGGCGCGGCGGCTGAAGAGCGACCGCTTCTTCACCGCCTGCTACCGGCCGGAGATCTACACGGCCGAGGGCCTGGAGTGGATCGACCGCACCTCGCTGGGCGACGTCCTGCTGCGCCACCACCCGGAGCTGGCCCCCGCGTTGGAGGGCGCGCGCAATGTGTTCGCGCCCTGGAGGCTGCTGTGACGCGGCCGTGAGGCGGGGCGCCGGGCCGGAGCGTGCGGGATTCCCCCGGCCCGGCGCACCGCCGCCTCAGCGGCCGGCCGGCTGCGCCGCGGCCGTGGGGTACCAGCGGTCGCCGCGCAGCTCCGCCAGGCCGTGACCGGCCAGGCCCTGCACATGCTTGAGGATCGTGCGCGCCTGGTAGCCCACGGACGCGCACAGTTCGTCGACGGAGGCGCCCCCGTCCCCGCAGGCCCGCAGGCCGTCCCAGGTGCGGGCCTCGTGGCGGCCGAGGTCGGGGAGCGCCCGCGGGTGCTCGGGCCGTGTCTCCGGCCGCGGGGCGTACGGGCGGGATGCGCCGGCCGGGCGCGGGGTGCGGTTGACCCGGCGGTGCCGGCGGCCCTTCTGGCGTTTGCTCATGGGTGAGACCACTGCTCCGTCCTGCATCGGGATCCTGCTTCGGGTGCGTCAACTCGACGCGATGTCGGCCGGTTACGGCCGCCACCACCGAGTGTGCGCGACGTCACGCATCGTCACGCAGCACCCACGCCGGAAGGGCGCCATGCCGGATATGTGAGGCTGGGGGCGTGCGCATACTGATAGTCGAGGACGAGGTGGGGCTCGCCGATTCGCTCCGCCGTGGGCTGACCGCCGAGGGGCACTGGGTGGACGCCGTCCACGACGGCCGGCGCGGTCTGGAGGCCGCGCTCTCCGGTGCGTACGACGTGATCGTGCTGGATGTGATGCTGCCCGGCCTGGACGGCTACGAGATCTGCGCCCGGTTGCGGCGGCTCGACCAGTGGACCCCGGTGCTGATGCTCACCGCGAAGGACGGCGAGTACGACGAGGCGGCCGGGCTGGACGCGGGGGCCGACGACTACCTGACCAAGCCGTTCTCCTTCGTGGTGCTGACGGCCCGGCTGCGTGCCCTGGGCCGCCGCCGCGGCACCGGCACGTACGGCGAACTGCGCGCCGGGGACCTGGTGCTGGACCCCGCCGCGCGGCGCTGCCGGCGCGGCGGGACGGAGGTCGAGCTGACCGCCCGTGAACTGTCCGTGCTGCGCCACCTGCTGGAGAACGCCGGGCGGGCCGTGGCCAAGCGGGACATCCTCGACGAGGTGTGGGACTCCCCCGCCGAGACCGACCCCAACATCGTCGAGGTCTACGTCTCCTCGCTGCGCCGGAAGATCGACGCCCCCTTCGGGCGCCGCTCCATCCTGACCGTCCACGGCACGGGCTACCGGCTGTCGCCCGACGGCGGCTGAGCGCGTGGCCCGTCTCCTCCCCCGCACGGTCCGTGGCCGGGCCGCCGCGGCTGCCGCGCTCGCCATGACGCTGCTGCTGGCCGCGGGCGGCGCCTGGCTGTACACGGTCCTGCGGACCAACCTGCTGGACAACGCCAACAGCCGCACCGAGCTGGCCGCCCGCGAGACCGCCGCCCTGGCCGACTCCGGCGACCTGCCCGCCCTGCTGCCCGCACCCCGCTCCGGGGTCGACGTGGTCCTCGTGCTCGGCCCGCACGGCGAGGTCGTCGCCACCAGCCGCCCCTCGGCCGGCCCCCTGGCCCGCATCCTCGCCCCGGTCCGCCCGGCCGCCGACCAGGACAGCGCCTCCCGCGTGCTGTGCTGCACCCCGGCCATGGGCGGGCAGCGCGGCGCCGTGGTGGTGGTCCGCGCGACCCCGCCGGGCGGGGAGCGGTACGTCTACGCCCTGACCGTGCTCAGCGACGTGGACGACGCCGCGCACACCATCGCCCTGGGCCTGGTCGCCGGGGCCCCGCCGCTGATCGCCCTCGCGGCGGCCATCGCCTGGGCCGTGACAGGGCTGGCCCTGCGCCCGGTGACGGCCATCCGCACCGAGCTGGCCGCGGTCAGCGCCCGCGAGCTGGACCGCAGAGTGCCGGAGCCGGCGGGCGGCGACGAGGTGGCGCTGCTGGCCCGTACCGTCAACGCCACCCTGGACCGGCTGGAGCAGGCGGTCGGCCGGCAGCGGCAGTTCGTCGCCGACGCCTCGCACGAGCTGCGCAACCCGGTGGCGGCGGTGCGTTCGCAGCTGGAGGTGGCACTGGTCTCCTCCCCTGCGGGAAAGAGGTGCCCGTCCGCCGAGTCCGTGCGGGCGGCCCTCGCGGACACCGTGCGGCTGCAGGCGATCGCCGCCGACCTGCTGCTCCTGGCCGGGCTCGACGCGCGGGCGCCGGGCCCGGGCGAACCGGTGGACCTGGCGCTGCTGGCCGCGGAGGAGGCGGCCCGCCGCCCGGCGCCCCGCGTACCCTTGACCGTCACCGCCGACGTGCCCGTGCCGATGCGCGGACACCCGGGGCAGCTGGAGCGCATGCTGGCCAACCTCGTCGACAATGCGCTGCGGCACGCCGCGTCCCGGGTGACCGTGCGCGCGTCCCTGGACGAGCGGGCGCGGGAGGCGGTGCTGGAGGTGGCCGACGACGGTGCCGGGATCCCGGCGGCGGAGCGGGAGCGGGTCTTCGAGCGCTTCGTGCGGCTGGACGCCGCGCGCGACCGGGAGCGCGGGGGCAGCGGCCTGGGGCTCGCCATCGCCCGCGGGATCGCGCGGGCGCACGGCGGGGAGCTCGAGGCGGCCTCGGGTACTCCCGGTGCCCGGCTGACGGCCCGTTTTCCGCTGCCTCCGGACCCCGGTTCCTGAAGACGGCTTCAGGAACCTCAGGATTTCTTCAGCCGACCCCGAGGATCATGGACGGTGTGACCGTGGAAACCGTACGAGTCGAGAGCGACGACGGGAGCGGCGTGTCCGCCGAGGCACACGCGGCCTCGGCCAAGTGGCGCCGCCACGAGGCGGTCATGCTCGCCTTCGGCGTCGTGATCTGCGTCGGCGGCTATGCGTACACGGGCCTGGCGACCACCGGCCGGGTCCCGGGCGGGCTCGCCGGGTTCGCGGCCAGCATGGTGTGCCTGGCCCTGGTGCCGCACCTGGCGGTGCGCCGCTGGGCGCCGTACGCGGACCCGCTGATCCTGCCGCTGGCCGTGCTGCTGTCCGGGTTCGGGCTGGTGCTGCTCTACCGGCTGGACTACTCCTACAAGGAGCGGTTCAACTCCGCCCCGACCGCCTCCGGCCAGCTGATGTGGACGGTCATAGGGGTGGCGGTCTGCGTCGCCGTGCTGGTGCTGCTGAAGGACCACCGCTGGCTGCAGCGCTACATCTACCTGATGATGGCCGTCGCCCTGGTGCTGCTGATGGCGCCGGCCTTCTTCCCTGGCGACACCTACGGCGCCAAGCGCTGGATCTTCCTGGGCCCGCTGTCCTTCCAGCCCGGCGAGTTCGTCAAGACCATGATCGCGGTCTTCTTCGCGGGCTATCTGGTCATCCACCGCGACGCGCTGGCGCTCACCGGCCGGAAGGTCCTCGGCGTCCGGCTGCCCCCGGGCCGCCAGCTGGGCCCGATCCTGGCCGTGTGGCTGCTGAGCCTGTTCGTCCTGATCATCGAACGGGACCTGGGCACCTCGCTGATCTTCTTCGGCCTGTTCGTGGTGATGCTCTACGCGGCCACCGAGCGGGGCAGCTGGGTGATCGTCGGCGTGCTGATGGCCTCGGTCGGCGCAGTGGTCGTGGGCTCGATGGAGCCGCACGTCAAGGGCCGCATCCTGGCGTGGCAGCACCCCTTCGACGCGTACAAGCCGGGCAGCACGGTCTCCACTCAGCTGGCGAACGCCCTGTTCGGCTTCGGCAGCGGCGGCGTCACGGGCACCGGCCTGGGCCAGGGCCACCCGGAGCTGATCGGCTTCGCGGGCCGCAGCGACTTCATCCTCACCACGGTGGGCGAGGAGCTCGGCCTGGCCGGGGTGATGGTGGTGCTCATGCTGTACGGGCTGATGGCCCAGCGCGGCCTGAGCGTGGCGCTGCGCTCGCGCGACCCGTTCGGCAAGCTGCTGGCGGTGGGCCTGGCGGGCGCGCTGGCGCTGCAGGTCTTCGTGGTGGCGGGCGGTGTGATGGGCCTGATCCCGCTGACGGGCAAGGCCCTGCCCTTCCTGGCGAAGAGCGGTTCGTCACTGGTGGCCAACTGGCTGATGGTGGCGGTACTGATCCGCATCAGCGACGGGGCGGGCCAAGCGAGAATCCGCCCCGGCCCGTAAGGGGCGCGGGGAACTGCGCGACCAGCCCCCACCGGCCCGCAGCCGACGCACCACCCCAGGGGCCCGGGGCGAAGCCCCGAGAACCTCGACTGCGGGCGCGTCGTGGCCGATCGCGCAGTTCCCCGCGCCCCTTCGGGGCACAAGGCGTTCACCCGTTGCCGCGGAACAGCTCCACAAGATCCTGCCGCCCGAACACCTGCGCCGCCTCCACAGCGGAAGGCGTCCCGGCGGAGGGATCCGCCCCGTGCGCCAGCAGGATGCGCACAACCTCCTCCTCGCCCTTGAAGACCGCGCCCGCCAGCGGCGTCTGGCCGCGGTCGTTGGCCTTGTCGGCGTCGGCACCGCGGTCCAGCAGCGCGGTGACGGCGTCCGGGTGCCCGTGGTAGGCGGCCAGCATGACGAGCGAATCGCCGCGGTCGTTGGTGAGGTTGACCGGGACGCCTGCGTCCACGTAGGCGGCGAGGGTGGCGGTGTCACCGTGCCGGGCCAGGTCGAAGACCTTGGCCGCGAGCTGGAGCACCTCGGGGTCGTGGGCGGGCTCGGTCGACTCGGGGGTCGGTCCGGTCATGATGTGCGGTCCTCCGCTCGGGTTACCAACGGTTGCCGTGGTGACACATTCTGTGAAGCTGGAGGAGCTCATGGTGACCGTCCCCCAGCACCCAGGAGATTCCCATGATCCTCTCCATCTCCGGCGTCGTCCTGCTCGGTGTCGTGGTGTTCCTGTTCTTCCGCAAGGACGGACTCAAGGCTTCGCACCTGATCGTCTGCTCCCTGTTCGGCTTCTACCTCGCCAGCACCGGAATCGCCCCGAGCATCAAGGCCGGTGGAGCCAGCCTGGCGAGTCTGCTGGGCGGGATCAAGTTCTAGCGGCGCCCGCCAGGAGACCGACGTGGGCCGGCGAGGACTTCCGCGCACCCCGCACCGCAGCCCCCGGCTGCCGCAGGGCCGGGAGTTCGCACAGACGGTTGCCGAGAGCGCCCGGGACGTCTTCCACCCGCTGATCGTCATCACCCGCGGCCTGCAGGCGCTGGCCGTCTCCGGGCGGCGGCGGTGGGCGCAGACCCCGCGGGACCGGCGCGGCTCCGCGGTGCTCCTGGCGGCCTCGTGCCTGGCCATCGTCGCGCTGGTGCCCTACGGGCCGCCGCTGGCCACGGTCTCGCTGCTGGCGGCCGGCGCCTGGGCCGGGCGCGCCCGGCGGACACGGCGGACGCAGGAGCCCGAGCCGGCGGAGACGGCCCGGTTGCAGGCGCTCTACGAGGCCCTGGTGCCGTACCTGTCCGATCCGCAGGACCCGAGGCCGCTGTACGAGCACGGGGGCAGCTGGCGGAAGGCGTTCGACGAGTACGTCTTCGACGACCGGGGACGGCTGGCCGCGCTGCAGCTGCGCTACCCGGGCTGGTTCACCGACGGCGAGAACGCGTCCCGCACCCGGATCGAGCAGCTGCTGCACCTCAAGGCCGGGCGGGACCGCGAGTACGGCTTCGACTGGGACGAGTCCGCCAACCGGCTGTGCCTGACCGTGCTGCCCCCGCTGCCGACGGAGGTCTGCGCCCAGCGCTTCGTGACCGCCCCCGGGGAGACCGTGCTGGGCTTCACCGACCCCTCGGCGGTCCAGCGCACCCTGCCGGTGGCCGAGGGCGACGAGCTGTACGACGCCTCGCCCGTGGTGTGGCGCACGGGCCCGCGCTCCGCCGAACCGCACCTGCTGGCGCTGGGCCGGCCGGGTGCGGGCGTCACCACCCTGCTGCGCTCGGTCCTGCTCCAGGCGCTCCCGCACGGCGACGCGGTGATCCTGGACGGCGGCGGCACCGGGGAGTACGCGGCGCTCGCCGGGCGCCACGGGGTGCTGGCCGTGGAGTCCTCGCTCACCGGGGCGCTCGCCGTGCTGGAGTGGGCGGGGCACGAGACGGAGCGGCGGCTCATGGCCGTCAACTCGGCGCGGCAGCAGGGGCATCCGGTGCCGGAGGACGCCCGCCGCCCGCTGTGGATCGTCGTGGACCGGCCCGCGGCGCTGAGCCGCCTCGCCGCCGCCCAGGAGCGCCCCGACCCGCAGACGCTGCTGCAGGTGCCCCTGTTCAACGGCCGGGTCGCGAACGTGACGGTCGTGATCGGCGAACAGCTCGACGCCGAGGAGCTGTTGGACGCGCAGGTGCGCTCCCAGCCCCTCGCCCGGGTGCTGCTCGGCGCGGTCACCTCCGAGCAGGTGGCGGCGGCGCTCGGCGCCCCCGCGCACTCCACGACCGTCAACGACGTGCCGCCGGGCCGGGGTTACGCGCGGCTGGGCGCCGGTCCCGTGCACCGCCTGCAGGTGCCGGCCACGCCGGACCCGTACGACGAGGACGCCGGCGAGGCCCAGCGCCAGGCCGTGCTGGACCTGCTGCCGGAGGCAGTATTTCCGGCGGCCCCGGCATCTCCGGCGTACCCGGCGGCGGATCAGGCCACGTAGGTGCGCGGCGTCTCGGCCGCCGCGGTCGCGCCGCTGGCCACCAGGTGCGCGGCCTCGGCCAGCCGGGTGGCGGCCTCCTCCGCGACCGCGCCGTTGACGGTGAACGGCAGGCGCACATAGCCCTCGAAGGCCCCGTCGACCCCGAACCGCGGTCCGGACGGCACCCGCACGCCCAGCCGCTCCCCCGCCTCGGCGATCCGCGAGCCGGAGAGCCCGCCGGTGCGCGCCCACAGGGTCAGGCCGCCGTGCGGGACGGTGTACTCCCAGTCGGGCAGGTGCCGCTGGAGCGCCGCGACGAGCGCGTCGCGGTTCTCGCGCGTGGTGGAACGCCGTATGGCGATGGACTCCTCCCAGCCCTCGGTGTTGAGCAGCCAGGTGACGGCGAGCTGGTCGAGCACGGGGGTGGCCAGGTCGGCCCAGGCGCGGGCGGCGACGAGGCTGCGGATGATGTCGGGCGCGGCCCGCACCCAGCCGATGCGCAGACCGGCCCAGAAGGACTTGCTGGCCGAGCCGACGGTGATGACGGAGCTGCCTGCGGGGTCGAACGCGCAGACCGGGCGCGGCAGTTCCACGTCCTCGTCGAGCACCAGGTCCGCCATGGTCTCGTCGGCGACCAGCACGGTGCCCGCGGCCCGCGCCGCCTCGACGAGCTCGCGGCGCTGTTCCTCGGGGGCGAGCGCGCCGGTGGGGTTCTGGAAGTCGGCGATGACATAGGCCATGCGCGGGGCGGCGTCGCGCAGCACCTGGCGCCAGGCGGCCAGGTCCCAGCCGGCGAGCCGGTCGGCCATGGCCACGGGCACCAGCCGGGCGCCGGCCTCGCGCATCAGCTGCAGGACGTTGGCGTAGGAGGGCGACTCGACGGCGACCCGCTCGCCGCGCCCGGCCAGCAGCCTGCAGATGGCGGCGACGGCGCCCATGGCCCCGGTGGTGACCATGATCTGCTCGGGCATGGTGGGGATGCCGCGGGCGGTGTAGCGGTCGGCGAGGGCCTGGCGCAGCGCGGGCAGGCCCGCCGGGTAGTCGCCGTGGGTGTGGGCGTAGGGCGGGAGTTCGCCGAGGGCGCCCTGGAAGGCGCGGGTCAGCCAGGGCTCGGGGGCGGTGAGGGCGGCACAGCCCAGGTCGATCACCGAGCCGGCGGCCTCCGGCGGCAGCGGGTCCAGGCCCCGGGTGGGCAGCGGGTTGCCGGCGGGCACGGCCGTCCAGCTGCCCGCGCCGCGCCGGGACTCCAGGAACCCCTCGCCGCGCAGGGCCTCGTAGGCGGCGGCGACGGTGGTGCGGCTGACGGAGAGGGCGGCGGCCAGCTCCCGCTCGGCGGGCAGCCGGGCGGCGACGGGCACGCGGCCCTCGAAGACCAGCAGCCGGATGCCGTCCGCGAGGGACCGGTAGGCGGGCGCCCGGCGGCCGCCCAGCGGGGTCACCGTGCCTCCGCGGGAGTGCTGCGAACCGAGGAGGCGCGCCAGCTGCGGCGCCCCCACCGAAGAAGTCCACTGACTCATCTTTCCGGTCCACCTTTCGGGGATTGGCCATGGATCTTGTCTTGACCCAGTCCACAGACTGTCATGCCACAGGCCACTTGCACCACTGCCGGGAGCTGCCCGGAACTGTCCGAGGAGGAGTCTTGTCCGCATCAGGGGGGTCGCACCTCGCCCGCCGTCTCGTCCAGCTGTACGGCGGGCTCACGCTGTACGGGATCAGCTGCGCGCTGCAGCTGCGGGCGGGTCTGGGGCTGGCGCCGTGGGACGTGCTCAACCAGGGGATCGCCCGGCACTCGGGCCTGTCGGTCGGCACGGCCACGATCCTCGTCGGGGTCGCCGTGCTGCTGCTGTGGATCCCGCTGCGGCAGCGGCCGGGGCTGGGCACGGTCTCCAACGTGCTGCTGATCGGCCTGGTCATGGACGCCACGCTGAGCCTGGTGCCCGCGCCCGGGTCACTGTGGGTGCGGGTGCCGCTGCTGCTGTTCTCGGTCGCCCTGTGCGCACTGGCGACCGGTCTCTACATCACGCCCCGCTTCGGCCCGGGCCCGCGCGACGGGCTGATGACGGGGCTGCACCGCAGGACGGGACGCTCGGTGCGGCTGGTGCGCACGGGAATCGAGATCGTGGTGCTGGCGACGGGGTACGTGCTCGGCGGCACGGTCGGCGTGGGCACGGTGCTGTTCGCGGCGGCCATCGGCCCGCTCTCGCAGTTCTTCCTGAGGCTGTTCACCCCGCGCCCGGCGGCGCCCGTCGAGCCCGTGGCATCCGGAACAGGGGGCCTGGTGCAGGAGCCGGAAATGCGAACCGGTAGTGTACGCCTTTGATTCACCGGACGGACCGTTACTGCACGTTGAAGCACCTGAATCACAGGGTGACATCTGGTGCCAGATGTGACAAACCGGGCGCCGGTGGGTACAAAAGGGGCGGCACGACGGGCGACGCATGTCCCTCAACGGGGAATCTTCACCGCCGACCGGACGTTGACCGGATGACGACGACAGCGACACCTGTCCTGTGGGCGACAAGCCCGGGAGGCACGATTCATGAGTGAGCGAGCTCTCCGCGGCACGCGACTTGTGGTTACCAGCTACGAGACCGACCGCGGCATCGATCTGGCCCCGCGCCAGGCGGTGGAGTACGCATGCGAGAACGGCCATCGATTTGAGATGCCGTTCTCGGTGGAGGCGGATATTCCGCCGGAGTGGGAGTGCAAGGCGTGCGGCGCCGTGGCACTCCTGGTGGACGGGGACGGCCCCGAGGAGAAGAAGGGCAAGCCTGCGCGTACGCACTGGGACATGCTCATGGAGCGGCGCACCCGCGAGGAGCTCGAGGAGGTGCTGGCCGAGCGGCTGGCCGTCCTGCGCTCCGGCGCCATGAACATCGCGGTGCATCCGCGGGACACCCGCAAGTCCGCCTGACGGCGGCGGGTACAGACCCGAACCAAGGGCCCGGGCCGCTGCATTCGCAGCGGCCCGGGCCCTTGTGTGCACGGAACCAGGGGCTCAGCGCGGCAGCTGGGGGTCGTCGTAACGCGGCGCCGGGGGCTCGTCGTTCCGGATGACCTCGCCCTGGACGACCTTGCCGTCCGGCTGGTGCATGCGCGCCTGCCGGAAGGCGTCGCCGAGCGAGCCCGGTGCCGGGGCCGTACGGCCCAGCCGGCGCTCGAAGCCCTTGCGCAGCAGGTTGCGGGTCGGCGGGAAGAGGCACAGCAGCCCCGCCGCGTCGGAGATCAGGCCCGGCACCATCAGCAGCAGCCCGCCCAGCATCGTCAGGGCGTTCCCGCCGCCCTCCTCGTCCCGGCCGACGGCGGACGGTTCCTGGGCCTGCTGCATCGAGCGGGTCAGCCGCTGCCAGGCGCGCCGGCCCGCGCGCTTGATCACGTACGCACCCGCCACCACGCCCGCGGCCAGCAGGGCGGCGACGGTGAGCCCGCCCGCCGCCCCGGCCACGAGTGTCAGCAGCCAGATCTCCAGGACCGCCCAGACGGCCACCCCCAGCGGGACGAGCCTGCGGGCGCCGCCGCCCTTGGGCGGACGGCCCGCTCGGCTGCGGGCGGACTGCTGCTGTGCTCCGAACGTCATGCCTCAAGTGTGCCTGGGCCGCCGCGGAACGGAGCCGCCGCACCCTGCGGCCGCAGCAGGCCGCCCAGGAACCGGCCCACCGCCCGGGTGCCGGGGCTGGAGGCGACCCTGACGAACGCGTCGCGGGCCAGCTTGCCGACGGTGTTGGCAGGCATGAAGTAGTGCTGCATGTACAGCGCCGTCTTCTGGTGCTTGACGATCTCCGGGCGCAGCTCCTGCTCCCAGGCGCCGAGGGCGACGGCGATGTCCCCGGGGTGCTCGGTCAGCTTGCGGGCGAGCAGTTCCCCGCCGGCGATGCCCATGCCGGAGCCCTGGCCGGAGTGGAGCGTCAGGCACCACGCGGAGTCGCCGACCAGCACCACCCGTCCCTGGCTCCAGCGGTTGATGTGGATCTGGCTGACCTGGTCGAAGGCGGTGGACTCCGCGCCGTCCATCGCCGCCAGCATCGGCGGCACGATGCGCCCGCCGAACCCGGCGAAGGCGGCGCGCAGTGCTTCGGCGGGCGGCTTGCGGACCTCGGCGGCGGGCCAGGGCGTGCGGTAGACGAAGAAGGCCACCGGCGGGTGGTCGGCGTAGCCGGTGATCCAGGCGGCGCGGCCGGCATCGGTGGCGATCATGCAGTCGCCGTCCTTCAGCCCCGGGACGGGCCGGTCCATCACACAGGCCGCGACGACGTGGCCGAAGTCCTTGCGGTAGAGGTCCTCGGGCCCGAACACCAGGGAACGGACGGTGGAATGGATGCCGTCGGCGCCGACGAGGAGGTCGGCGCTCTCCTCGCTGCCGTCGCCGAACACGGCCGTCACCCGGTTCCGGTCCTGGGTGATGCGCACCGGGCTCGTGCCGTAGCGGATCTCCACCCGGTCGCGCACCTGCTCGTACAGCACCTGCTCCAGGTCACTGCGGAGCAGGGTGAGCAGCGGGGTGCCGCCCATGAACTTCGGGAAGGCCAGCCCGCGCGAGAGGCGGCCCCGGTGGTCCACCTCGTACACGCGCCCGCCGGGATGGCGCCGGTCGGGTAACTGCCCGACGATGCCCAGGCGTTCGGCCGCCCGGTAGCCCGGGCCGTTGAAGCGGACGAAGTAGCCGCCGGTGCGGCGCCGGGGGGCGCGTTCGACGATCAGCGCGTCCCAGCCCGCCCGGTGCAGGGCGAGGGCCGTGGTCAGGCCGGAGATGCCGGAGCCGACGATCAGGGCGCGGGGACGATGTGAACTGTGAGACGAGGGGGGCGTCTGTGGCGTCATATCGGCGACCGTAACACCGCGCAATACCGGGTGACCAAGTTTGAAATTCAGTCATACAGGTCCCGCACGGCGGTTTTCGGCTAGCATCCCGGACCCATGGACGACGAGCGCGCCGAGCGCATTCTGGGGGCGGCCCGCGAGCTGCTGCTGCGCTGGGGCTACAAGCGGGTCACCGTCGACGACGTGGCCCGCCGGGCCCAGGTCGGCAAGGGCACCCTGTACCTGCACTGGAAGACCAAGGAGGAGCTCTTCACGACGCTCCTGCGGCGCGAGTTCGCGGCGATGCTCGCCGACGTGGCCGCCCGGATCGAGGAGGACCCGGCGGGCGTCCTCCCCCACCGGCTGCTGCGGTGCGTGTACCTGGAGCGGCTCCGGCACCCGATCGTCCGGGCGATCCACGCCGAGGACGACGAGGTGCTGGGCGCGCTGCTCACGACCGCGCCGACCGGGGTGCCGCTGACGGAGGAGCTGCGGATCCACACGACGCTCGCGGACATCGTGTGTGCGCAGAGCCGGCACGGGCTGCTGGTGCCCGTGGAGCGGGTGGAGGAGCAGGTGTACGCGATCGACTCCGTGCTGATCGGATTCTTCTTCACGGCGGACACCGGGGCGCTGCCGCTGGAGCGTCAGGGGGACCTCCTTGCGGAGACGGTGCGAGCCGCGTTCGAACCGCGGCGGGCCGCCGGCGCGGCAGCGGTGCGCGCTGCCGCGCGGGAGGTGCTGGGTGTTCTGGGCGAGGCCCGGAAGGAGCTTTGCCCGTAACCCCGGTGCGCCCCGTAAGGGGCGCGGGGAACTGCGCGAGCGACCACCGACGGCCCGCGGCCGTCAGACCGCTTCCGCCTCCACGATCGACTGCCAGGACGACGTCGGGACGACCCGCACCGGGCTGAAGCCCGACTCCCGCAAGAGCGCAGCGAATTCGGCCTCGGTGCGCTCCTTCCCCCACAGGGTCGACAGCATGATGATGTCCGCCGCCTTGCCGTAGTGCGGCTCGTTCCCGGCAGGGAGCACCGCCTCCACCACCAGCAGCCGGACCCCCGGCTGCACGGCCTCGCGCAGGCCGCGCAGGATGCGCACGGAGTCCTCGTCGTTCCAGTCGTGGAGGATGTTCTTCAGCAGGTAGACGTCACCGCCCCCGGGCAGCTTCGCGAAGAAGTCGCCGGGCTCGGTGCGCCAGCGGCCCGCCAGTTCGGGCACGTCGAGGATGTGCTCGCGGACCGTCTGCTCCTGGTCGAACAGCACGCCGGACAGACCGGGGTTGCGCTGCAGCACGGCCCGCAGCAGCCCGCCGCGGCCGCCGCCGACGTCGATGACGGTGCCCTCGGCGGGGAACTCGTAGGCCGCGGTCACGATGTCGTCCAGCGGGCCGGAGAAGGAGGACATGCCCCGGTCGAAGAGCTTCTGCAGCTCCGGCTGCGTGGCCAGGTAGGCGAACAGCGGGCTTCCGTAGGCCGCTTCGAAGGCCGGCACCCCGGTGCGCACGGCCTCCGTCATCCCCGCGACCGAGCGCTGGAAGAGCTCGTTGGTGAGCAGCAGCGTGCCGTCGTGCTGGGAGACGGGCACGTCGGCGCGCAGCAACTCCGCGGCGGGGGTGAGCCCGAAGGCCCCCTTCTCGTCCTCGCCGAAGACCCCGCGGCTGGCGAGCAGCCGCAACACCCGTCGCAGGGACGGCGCGTGGGTGCCGGTGCGTCCGGCGATCTCCTCGGGCGTGAGCGGGCCGTCGGCCAGGCAGTCGGCGACGCCGAGCTCGACGGCGGTGCGCAGCGCACCGGAGTAGATGTGGCCGAGCATGAGGTCGATCAGGACGGCCCCGGGGTCACCGGTCGGCGTGCTGGAGAACGTCGAGGTGTAGGGCGGGTTGCTGGGCGAGGTGGTCAACGGTGGTCTCCCGTTCATCGGCCGATACTGGTTGACACTTGACCCAATGTGTCAGCCCGAAGTCCGGGCTGTCACCGGTGGCCCTTCGCGGAATGGCGTGCTCCGGGGGGTTTCCGCAGTTCATTGGCCGAAACGCGACGGGCCACAACGGGCCGCCCGGTGCCGGGTTCTGGACACCCGGTCCGCCAACGCCGAGGGGCGGGCACCGTCGCGGTGCCCGCCCCTCGCTGTGCTGCTGCCGGTCAGCCCCGGCCCAGCGCCTTCCCGACCTTGGCGGCCCGGGAGCCGATGCCCCAGGACGTCACCCGCCACAGGGCCTCCGCGACGATGTCGCGGCTCATCTTGCTGTCGCCCAGCTCCCGTTCGACGAAGGTGATGGGCACCTCCAGCACGTGGAAGCCGGCCTTGACCGCGCGCCAGGCCAGGTCGACCTGGAAGCAGTAGCCCTGGGAGGCCACCTCCTCCATGCCGAGGCCCTCCAGCGTCTCGCGGCGGAAGGCGCGGTAGCCGCCGGTGACGTCGCGCAGCGGCACGTCCAGGAGGAGCCGCGAGTAGGTGGAGCCGCCGCGGGAGAGGAACTCGCGGGACTTGGGCCAGTTGACGACCCGGCCGCCCGGCACCCAGCGCGAGCCGAGCACCAGGTCGGCGCCCTTGAGGGCGGTGAGCAGCCGGGGCAGCTCCTCCGGCTGGTGCGAGCCGTCGGCGTCCATCTCCACCAGCACGCCGTAGCCCTGCTCCAGGCCCCAGCGGAAGCCCGCCAGATAGGCGGCGCCGAGCCCCTCCTTGCCCTTGCGGTGCAGCACCTTGACGTGGTCGTCGTCGGCCGCCAGCTCGTCGGCTATCTTCCCGGTGCCGTCCGGACTGTTGTCGTCGGCGACGAGGACGTGCGCCTCCGGTACGGCCGACCGCACCCGGGCGACGATGGGCTTGATGTTCTCCGCCTCGTTGTAGGTCGGGATGATCACCAAGGTCGTGCCGAGCGGACCGTATCGCCGCTGACCACCGTCGTTCACTCTTGCCCCTTCATGTCCAGTCGTCCTCGCCGGCCGATCAGGATCGCGGCCGCGCAGGACAGAAGGCCCACCATAGCGAGCGCCCATTCGGGACCCGCACCCACGCGGTCGGCGACGGTCGTCCCGTCGCGCAGCGGGATGCGTGCGGTGATCACGTCCCGGGTGAACTCCTTGCTGCGCTGCAGCACCCGGCCGTCCGGGGACACGACGGCGCTGATGCCGCTGGTCGCGGCGGTCACCACGGCCCGGCCGTGCTCGACGGCCCGCAGCCGGGACATCGCCAGCTGCTGCTCGGGCTGGCCGGTGCGGCCGTAGGTGGCGTTGTTGGTCTGGACGACGAGCGCCCGGGCGCCGGCCGTGACGGTGTCGTGCACGATCTCGTCGTAGGCCACCTCGAAGCAGATGACGTCCCCGAGCCGGGCCGGGCCGACCTGCATCACGCCCGTGTGGTCGCCGGGGTAGAAGTCGCGGGGCACCCGCTGGAGCCGGGTGATGACCTGGCTGAGCTCGGCCCGGAACGGCACGTACTCGCCGAACGGCACCGGGTGCTGCTTGGCGTACGAGGCCCCGGGGCCGGTCTGCGGGTCCCAGACGATGCCCTTGTTGTCGATGTAGCCCGGCTTGCCCGGGTGGTCGACGAGGGCGCCGACGAGGACGGGCACGCCGACCGACCGCACGGCCGAGTCGATGCGGTCGTAGGCCTCCTGGTACTGGAAGGGGTCCAGGTCCGAGGAGTTCTCCGGCCAGATGACGAGGTCGGGCTTCTTCACCTTCCCCGCCTTGATGTCGGCGGCCAGCTGGAGCGTGGCGGAGACGTGGTTGTCGAGGACCATCAGCGGGCGGCCGAGGAAGTCCATGCCGGGCTTCTCCACGTTGCCCTGCACGATGGCGATGTCCACCGTGCCGTCGGCCTTCGTGGGCACCGGCACGGCGTACCCCGCGACGGCGACGGCCACCGCCAGGGCGGCGGCCTCCACGGCGGGCAGCAGGGCCCGCAGCCTCCGCCCCGCGCCGCGCGCCCGCCAGAGAGCGGCCGCGGTGTACGCCAGCAGCCCGCCCGCGAGCGCGACGGCGAAGGTCACCAGGGGCGCCCCGCCGAGCGCCGCCAGGGGCGTGAAGGGCGAGCCGGTGTTGGCGAAGGCGAGCCGGCCCCAGGGGAAGCCGCCGAACGGCACCCGGTCCCGGGCCCACTCCTGCGCGATCCACAGGCAGGCGCCCCACAGCGGCCAGGCGGGCAGCCGCGAGGTCAGCGCGAGCCCGGCACCGAGCGCGACGACGAAGAGCGCCTCGACCAGCGACAGGCCCGTCACGGCGTCGTAGCCGACGACGTGCAGCCAGCGCAGCAGGCAGAAGAAGAAGGGGAAGGCGAAGGCGAATCCCGTCCACGCCCCCTGGCGGGCCGTGCGCCCCCGGGTGAGCAGCGCGAGCGCCGCGACGGCGACGACGGACAGCGGCCACACGTCGTACGGCGGGAAGGCCGCGGCCAGGGCCAGTCCGGCGGCGGCCGCCAGGCCTGTGCGGGGGGCCTCGCGGCGGGCGAGCCGGGCCAGGCGCACGGCCCGGCCGGGGCGTGCCGGGGCCGTGGTGTCCGGTGCCGGTGCGGCATCGGTCACCGCGGCTTCGGGAGAGATTTCGGGGCCCGCGGGCACGGTCGCGCCTTCCTGACAGCTTCGGGGTGCAGAAGCCGACCGTACCCGAAGCCGCTGAATGGGGGCCCGGCGTCCTTCGGGCCGGCCCGGGCACCCGCTGGCTGCGGCGGCCGAGAGCCGTTGTCTACTGAACGTCCGGGCCCCACCCGGGTCGCACCTGCCGGACGGGCGGAACCTTCCCTCGCCCCCGCACGCTGGACCTGGCTCCCAGTGGCGGGCTGCCTGACCGGCACCCCGCCCCATGGCCCAGCGGACGGCGACGACTGCGCGGAGTCTGCCGGCCGGACGTCCTGTGGTGGACTCGGCAGAACCTACCGGCCGCCGCCCGCACCGTGTCAACACCCTCGCGACCTGCGTGGCTTCCTCAAATCAGCAGGTCAGTACGGCAGATGGGGCACCGGCGCGACAGGCCGACGGCACGTCGTTCGGCGGTACGTGATGATCTCCGCATCACTCGTTCGGGCGCGGGGCGCCCCGTCAGGGGCGTGAAGGTCCGCTAAACCCGTCCCTGGTGGACGGTCAGGCCCCCGACGACCGTGCGCAAGCACACCGGCAACGGGGCGCCCGGAGTGAGGTCCGGCAGGCCGGGCGTGCCCGAGCGCGGGTCGGTGGACCAGTTGGCCACCCGGGTGTCCGGGACCTGCACCAGCAGCTCGCCCGTCTCCCACACCGCGTAGTCGGCGGGCGCTCCCGGCACCAGCACGCCCGCGTCGTCGCGGCCGATCGCCCGCCAGCCGCCGCGGGTGTGCGCGGTGAAGGCGGCCCGGACCGAGACACGGTGCTCGGGGGTGCGGTGGAAGGCGGCGGCCCGGACGGTGCCCCACGGGTCGAGCGGGGTGACGGGGCTGTCGGAGCCCAGCGCCAGGGGCACCCCGGCGCGCAGCAACGCGGCGTACGGGTTGAGCGTGCGGGCCCGCTCGCGGCCCAGGCGCTGCGCGTACATGCCCTCCTCGCCGCCCCAGGCGGCGTCGAACGCCGGCTGCACGGAGGCGGTGAGCGCGAACTCGGCGAAGGCGGCGATGTGTTCGGGGGTGAGCATCTCGGCGTGCTCGACCCGGTGCCGGGCGGCGCGGACGGCCGCGAGGCCGACCTTGCCGGCGGCGGCCCGCACACCCTCGACGACGGCGGTGAGCGCGGCGTCGCCGATCGCGTGGAAGCCCGCCTGGATGCCGGCCTCGGTGCAGGCCGCGACGTGGGCGGCGACGGCCGCGGCGTCCAGGTGCGCGGTGCCGGTGCGGCCGGGGGCGTCGGCGTAGGGGGCGTGCAGGCAGGCGGTGTGCGAGCCGAGCGAGCCGTCGACGAAGAGGTCGCCGGCGGCGCCGGCCGCGCCGAGCTCCCGGATCCGCTCCGCGTCCGCGGCGGAGGCGAGGGCCTCGGCCCAGTAGCCGGTGACGCGCGGGCCCGGCTCCCCGGCCGCCAGCCGCAGCAGCCCGGTGAGGTCATCGGCGCTGGAGATCTGCGGCCCGGCGCACTCGTGGACGGAGCCGATGCCGAGCGAGGCGGCGTGGGCCAGCGCGGCGCGCTGCAGTTCGGTGCGCTGTGCGGCGCCGATGCTGCCGAGCGCGGCGGCGCGCACGGCGTGGTGGTCGTCGCCGGTCAGCGGGGCGCCGTCACCGGCGGAGACCTGCGGGACGAGGTCGAGCAGGGCCGTGGTGACGACGGCGGAGTGGACGTCGGCGCGGGTCAGATAGAGGGGACGCCCGCCGGTCGCCTCGTCGAGCTCCCGGCGGGACGGGGGCCGCTGCTCGGGCCAGCGGCTGGCGTCCCACCCGTGCCCGAGCAGCACCCGGTCCGCGGGGCACGCGGCGGCGTGCGCCCGTACCCGGTCGAGCGCCTCGCCGAGGGTGCGGGCGCCGGTGAGGTCGAGACCGGTGAGCGCGAGGCCGGTGGCAGTGGTGTGCACGTGCGCATCGGTGAACGCGGGCGTGACGAGCGCACCGTCGAGGTCGACGACCTCGTCCACCCCGTCGGCGAAGGAGTCGGCGGCCCCTTCGGAGCCGACCCAGGCCACGCTGCCGTGCTCCACCACCATCGCCGTCGCGAACGGGTCGGCGGGACTGTGCACGGTGCCGTTGCGCAGGAGAACGGTGCGAAGCGGTTCGGTGGGCTGGCTCATGGGGGTCATTCTGCCCCGGGGCTCCTACCCCACCCGCGGCGGCCGTGCCTCGTACGGCGTCGACAGGACGATGGTCGTCCGCGTGGAGACCCCGGCCAGCGACCGGATTCGGGCCAGCAGGTGCTCCAGCTCCAGCGGGGTCGCCACCCGCACCTTGAGGATGTAGTTCTCGTCCCCGGCCACGCTGTGACAGGCCTCGATCTCGGGGATCTCGGCCAGCCGGTCCGCGATGTCGTCGGGAGCGCTGGGATCGAAGGGCTTCACCGAGATGAACGCGGTGAGCGGCAGCCCGACCGCCTCGGGGTCGACCACGGCCGCATAGCCGCGGATCACGCCGCGCTGTTCGAGGCGCCGTACGCGCTGGTGCACCGCTGAAGTGGACAGGCCGGTGGCCTTGCCCAGGTCGGTGTAGCTCATCCGCCCGTCCTTGACGAGCAGTTCCACGATCTCTCTGTCCAACTCCTCCACGCGGATCAACCTACTGGGTCCGCGCGCGCCCGGCACAGTCGGCTGTACCTCTGGCGCACAAAGTATGTGATGAATACCACAGGCATGCACCCGTGTCCTCCCGGGCCGAGCGATTACCGGCCCCGCCACCAGGGAAGTGCTTGCTGTGGCCGAGACGGGGTCCGGCCGGACAGCTGAGGGGGAGAAAGACTATGCCCAGCCTGGAACGCACCGATCACGAGAGCGACGCCGGCCCGTACGAGGGCTACGAGATCACCGAGATGTTCCGGGTCGTCTGCCCGGACTGCGCCCGGCCGATCGCGCTGCTCCCCGACGAGGAGGTGCTTCCCGAGCACGCCCTGTGCCCGTCCCCGTGGAACCCCTTCGGGCTCACGGTCTGCCCCGGCTCGGGCAGCAGCGCGGACGAGGCCGGCCCGGCGGACGACGCGGCGGAGGCCCAGGGGCTCGACACCGCGCTCCTGTTGACGCTGCCGGAGAGCCTGGACTGGCGGACCCAGCCGTTCTCCCACATCGGCGGACCGGGCTCGCGTCCGCTGCGGGTGCACTAGGCCGACGCCCCGTCAGGGGCGCGCCCCGTAAGGGGCGCGGGGAACTGCGCGATCGGCCACGTCGCTCCCGCAGTCGAAGTTCTCGGGGCTTCGCCCCGGACCTCCGGGTTGTGCGTCGACTGCAGGCCGTCGGTGGCTGGTCGCGCAGTTCCCCGCGCCCCTTCGGGCGCTACCGCGACTCGGGGCCCGCCAGGTACCGGGCGACCACCATCCGCTGGATCTGGTTGGTGCCCTCGACGATCTGCAGCACCTTGGCCTCCCGCATGTACCGCTCCGCCGGGAAGTCCGCGGTGTACCCGTAACCGCCCATCAACTGCACCGCGTCCGTGGTGACCTGCATCGCGGCGTCGGTGCAGAACAGCTTCGCCATGGCGGCCTGCTTGGAGAACGGCAGCCCCTGGTCCCGCAGCCGTGCCGCGGCCAGGTAGAGGGAACGGCCCGCCTCGATCTGCGTGGCCATGTCGGCGAGCATGAAGCGCAGCCCCTGGAAGTCGGCGAGCGGCCGTCCGAACTGGCGGCGCTGCTCGACGAAGGCCAGGGCCTCGTCCAGGGCCGCCTGGGCCACGCCCACGGCGCAGGCGGCGATGCCGAGCCGGCCGGAGTCGAGGGCGGAGAGGGCGATGGCGAAGCCCTGGCCCTCGTCGCCGATGCGGCGCGCGTCGGGGACGCGCACCCCGTCGAAGTGCAGCTGCGCCGTGGGCGAGCCCTTCATCCCCATCTTGCGCTCGGGCGCCGCCGCGGTGAGGCCCGGTGCGTCGCCCGGCACGAGGAACGCCGTGATGCCGTGGGCGCCTTCACCGCCGGTGCGGGCGAGGACGGTGCAGAAGTCCGCGATGCCGCCGTGGGTGATCCACGCCTTGGTGCCCTCGATGGTCCACGTGTCGCCGTCGCGGGTGGCACGGGTGCGCAGGGAGGCCGCGTCCGAGCCTGAGGACGGCTCGGAGAGGCAGTACGCGCCGAGCAGGCCACCGCCCAGCATGGCGGGCAGGTGCTCCGCCTGCTGCTCCTTCGTGCCGTACCCGGCGAGGGCATGACAGGCGAGGGTGTGCACGCTGACACCGAGGCCCACGGTGAGCCGGGCGGCCGCGAGCTCCTCCAGGACCTGCAGGTAGACCTCGTACGGCTGGGCGCCGCCGCCGAACTCCTCGGCGTACGGCAGGGCGAGCAGCCCCGAGGCGGAGAGCAGCCGGAAGACCTCGCGCGGGAACTGCCCGGCGTCCTCCTCCTCGGCGGCGCGGGGCCTGATCTCCCGCTGAACGAGCTCGCGCACGAGTGCGATCAGATCGCGGGCTTCCTCGGTGGGCAGCTGACGCTCCACCGGCTGCGGGCCGTGGTCGGTCATGGGGGCGCTCTCCTCCCTGTCAGGGCGCTGCGGCGGACGGCGCGCAAGGGTGGCGGCGCCGTCACCGTGGGTGCCCAGTCGACGATCACGTGGCCGGGTCTCGGACTGGTCGTGACCTGCGGCTGTGGCGATTCGGAGTATGCCCGATCAGGGGCCCTGCGTCACGGGTTGACGGATCGTGACGGGCTCTTCCCGGGTGTCTCCTTCGATTTGGTCCGAACCATTGACCCAACTGGTCTAGTCCTTCTACGGTCTCCCAGCGCTTGATCTCCCACCCCACCGAGGAGAACCCATGCACCGACCGTACGGACCCGCGGCCGCCGTCACCGCCGTCGCGGCCCTGCTCGTCACCGCCCTGACCGCCGCTCCCGCCGGCGCCGACGACTCCGGTCCCGGCGACGCGGGCGCCGGGCACAAGGTCGTCGGATACTTCACCGACTGGGGCGTATACGGCCGCAATTACCACGTCAAGAACATCGAGACGTCCGGCGCCGCGAACAAACTCACCCACATCAACTACGCCTTCGGCAACGTCACGGGCGGCAAGTGCGCCATCGGCGACGCCTATGCCGACTACGACAAGGCCTACGACGCAGCGGGCAGCGTCGACGGCAAGGCCGACACCTGGGACGCCGGCGCGCTGCGCGGCAGCTTCAACCAGCTGCGCAAGCTCAAACAGCTCCACCCGGGCCTGAAGGTCCTCTGGTCCTTCGGCGGCTGGACCTGGTCCGGCGGCTTCGCCGACGCCGCCAAGGACCCGGCCGCCTTCGCCGACTCCTGTTACAACCTCGTCAACGACCCGCGCTGGGCAGGGGTGTTCGACGGCATCGACATCGACTGGGAGTACCCCAACGCCTGCGGCCTGACCTGCGACGCCGGCGGGAGCGACGCCTTCCGCAACCTGATGGCCGCGCTGCGCGCCCGGTTCGGCGGCAGCAGCCTGGTGACCGCCGCCATCACCGCGGACGGCTCGCCGGGCGGCAAGCTGGAGGCCGCGGACTACGCGGGCGCCGCCCGCTATGTCGACTGGTACAACCCCATGACCTACGACTACTTCGGCGCCTGGGACGCCAAGGGCCCCACGGCCCCGCACTCGCCGCTCACCTCCTACGACGGCATGCCCAAACCCGGCTTCTACAGCGACGCCGCCATCCAGAAGCTCAAATCCCTGGGCGTACCGGCGAACAAGCTCCTGCTGGGCATCGGCTTCTACGGCCGCGGCTGGACCGGGGTCGGCCGGTCCGCGCCCGGCGGCACCGCGACGGGCCCCGCCGCGGGCACCTATGAACAGGGCATCGAGGACTACAAGGTCCTCAAGTCCAAGTGTCCCGCCAACGGCACGGTGGCCGGCACCGCCTACGCGTCCTGCGGCAGCGACTGGTGGAGCTACGACACCCCGTCGACGATCGCCGGGAAGATGGCCTACAAGGACCAACAGGGCCTGGGCGGAACGTTCTTCTGGGAGCTGAGCGGTGACACGTCGGACGGCGAACTGGTCCGCTCCATCACCTGACGCAGCAGGCCGACGTGCCCGGCGCCCTCACGGCTCGCCCCGTGCCGGCGCCGGGCACTCCGGCGCGTAGTCCTCGATCATCCGCAACGTGTCCCCCAGCCCCCGCACCAGCAGCGAGCACACCACCTCGCGCGGCAGCCCCTGGTGGTTCAGCCAGTCCAGGGTGACGCCCTCGCGCAGCGCGAGCACCTCGGCGTCGAAGCCGACGCCGCCCGTGACGATCGCCCGGTAGGCCGCCTGGTGGTGCTGGGCGTAGCGCAGGTACCCGTCCACCGTGCGCTGCACGCGCTCGGCGGGCGGCAGTTCGTGGGTGGGCGCCGCGCGCACCACGAGCTCGGCGACCGAGTCCTCGATGATCGCCAGGTCATGGCTGCGCTTGTTCTTGAAGTAGCGGAACGATGAGGACCAGCGGTTCTTGGACCGCCAGCGCACCCCGAATGTGCCGTGCTCCCGGCAGGCCCTGTCGAGATCACGGAGTGTCTGCTGCAACACATGAGAGGGTGCAGCACGCAGCCACTCGAACTCACGCTTCGCCTCAGCCAACTCGGCAGCTTGCGGCACATAGTTCATAAACCTGAGACACCATCCGGCAAGGCGCATTCCCGCTCACGTCACTGATAAGCAGCCGGCGGCACCGGCAGGCTGTTGGAGCACCTGAACCGCAGCCGCACTAGGCTGAACCCGGCCACCCTGTACCAGCGACGAGGAGCCACCGCCCATGACCGTCACGCTCGACCTGGCCTTCTTCCGCCGGTTCCTCGACCGCGCCACCCGCGTCATCACCGCCGAGTCCGCCCGCCTCACCGAGCTCGACGCCGCCATCGGCGACGCCGACCACGGGGTCAACCTCAAGCGCGGCTTCACCTCCGCCGCCCAGGCCCTCGCCGCCGACCCCCCGGCCACCCCCGGTGCCCTGCTCACCGCGGCCGGTGTGCACCTCACCAACACCGTCGGCGGCGCCTCCGGGCCGCTCTACGGAACGGTGCTGCGCCGCATGGGCAAGGTCCTCGGCGAGGACCCCGTCGTCGCGCCGGAGGCCCTGGGCCGGGCGCTGGCCGCGGCCGTGGCGAGCGTACGGCGGCTCGGTGACTCCGCGCCCGGCGACAAGACCATGGTCGACGCCCTGCAGCCGGCCGTCGACGCCTACACCGAGGCACTCGGCCGGGACGCCGACCCCGCCGCCGCGCTCGAAGCGGCCGCCCGGGCGGCCCGCGACGGCGCCGAGGCGACCGTTCCGCTGCAGGCACGGCGCGGGCGCGCCAGCTACCTGGGCGAGCGCAGCATCGGTCACCTGGACCCGGGCGCCGCCTCCTCCGCCCTGCTGCTCACCGCGCTGTACGAGGCGACGGACCCGGAGCTGTGCGCGGCGGAGGTCCCCGCCGCCGAGGAGCCGGAGCCGGCGCCGGAACAGCAGCCGCCCACCGGGCGCGTCGGCACCGTGCTCGTCTCGCACAGCCGCGACGTGGCCACCGCGACGGCCGCCCTCGCCCGCGCATTGGTGGGTTCGGGCGACCCGGCCGCGGTGGCGGCGGCCGGCGGACTGCCGGACGGCTCCGTCGGCACCAGCGCCGAGCTGGTCCGGCAGGCGGTGCGGACCGTCGACGAGGGCGCGGGCGTGGTGGCGGTGTGCGACATGGGCAGCGCGGTCCTCACCCTCAAGGCCCTGCTGGCCGAGAGCGGCATCGCGGACGCGGGCGTGCGCATCGCGGACGCGCCCTTCGTCGAGGGCGCGGTGGCGGCCGTGGTCACCGCGTCGGCGGGCGGCGGCCTCGCCGCCGTCCTCGCGGCGGCCGAGGACGCCCGCGCCTACCGCAAGATCTGACCGGTGGCCGGGCCGGGCCGCCCGTGGAAGGCTGAACGGGTCGGTCCGTCCCTGTCCGCGGAGGTCTGCCCCGGTGCGCTCGCTGTCGCGCGGACTGCCCTTCGCGCTGGTCCTGGGCTACCTCACCGCCGTCGTCTGGATCGACCTCGTGACCCGGGCGGCCCAGCGGCTGGACGTCTACGCCGCCCTGGCACCGGTGTTGGCGGCGGTGCTGTGCACGTACCCCCAGACGCTGTTCGTGGGGGCCGTCGACTTCGTCCTGATGGTGATCCGGCACGGAGTGATGCTGCCCTCCGACGTGCCGCCGGTCGACCGCATCGGGGCGATCCTCGGCAACGTCCTCATGGTCGGCGCGGCCGTCGCCGTGGCCCGGCTGCGGCGGGACGAGGACGAGCTGCTGGAGCGCGTCCGGGCCACCGGCGAGGCCGCCCAACGGGCCCTGCTGCGGCCGCTTCCGCTGCGCACGCACGGCGTGCTGGTGGACGGCTTCTACGTGTCCTCGCAGCGGGAGGCGCTGATCGGGGGCGACATCTACGAGGTCGTCGACACCCCGTACGGCACCCGGGTGCTCATCGGCGACGTCCGGGGCAAGGGGCTCGGCACCCTGGGCGCGGGGGCCGCGGTGCTCACCGCCTTCCGGGAGGCGGCGTACCACCGGCGGGACCTGGTCAGCGGCGTGGAGGCGATGGAGCAGGGGCTCCACCGCTACCACCGGTCGGCCGAGTACCAGGCGAGGTCGCAGCCGGAGGCCCGCATCCGGCCGGAGGAGGTGTGGATGCGGGCGTCGGAGGAGTTCGTGACGGCCCTGGTCCTCGGTGCGGAGGAAGAAGAGGCGGAGGAGGCCGGGGCGGACGACCGGATCCACCTGGTGCTCGTGGACTGCGGTCACCTCGCGCCGTTCCTGCTCGGCCCGGACGGCGGCGTGCGCGAACTGGAGCCGCCGGATCCCGGCCTGCCGCTGGGGCTGGGGCACCTGGTGGCGGCGCCCCGCACGGCCCAGCGCGTGACGCTGCCGTCGACGGCCCGGCTGCTGGCCTGCACCGACGGGGTGACCGAGGCGCGGGCGCCGGACGGCGCCTTCTACCCGCTCACCGAACGGCTCACCGCCTGGGCCGCGCTGCCGACCTCCGAGCTGCTGGCCCGGCTGCACGCCGACCTCGCCGCGCACACCGGCGGGCGGCTGCAGGACGACGTGGCCGTGCTGGTGATGGAACGGGCGTCGGCGGAGGTCAGCGCGTGAACAGTTCGAAGGCCACGGCGGGGCGGCCGCCGAACCGCTCGGCGGTGCGGGTCATGGCGCTCTCCAGGAAGGACCGGCAGTAGCCCTCCGGTTCGTCCTCGGTGAGCGCCTCGATGTAGGTGCGGTGGCAGAGCAGGGACTGCACCGCGCGCTCGAACCCCGCGCTCGCGTCGACCGCGTGGGTCGGCTGCGGGGAGCCCGCCACGGCCACGTAGCGCACCCCGTTCCACGGCTGGAGGCCGTTCTCGGCGAGGTCGAGGAAGATCCACCGGTTGCCGGCGTCGGCGACGGCGTCCAGCGCGGCCCGGCCGACGTTGCGGTGGTCGGGGGTGTTCCAGTAGGTGCCGCCCCAGGTGTCGTGGTGGTTGAGGGTGAGGACGAGGTCGGGGCGGTGGCGCCGGATGGCGGCCGCGACGTCGCGGCGCAGCGCGGTGCCGTACTCGATGACGCCGTCGGGGTGGCCGAGGAACTCCACGTCCTGCACCCCGACGGCTGCGGCGCTCGCCCGCTGTTCGCGCTCGCGCAGCGGGGCGGCCTCGGCGGGGGCGAGGGTGTCGATGCCCGCCTCGCCGGAGGAGGCGAGCACATAGACGCACGTGCGCCCGGCGTCGGTCCAGGTGGCGACGGCGGCGGAGGCGCCGTACTCCAGGTCGTCGGGGTGCGCGACGATCGCGAGGGCACGCTGCCAGTCGGTGGGCATCTCCTTCAGCTGTTCCGCCATGCCGCTCGTCTCCTTCGCTCGGACTGTTCGCAGTGCAGCGTATGCCGCACTTCTTTCACGCCACTTCTTCACGCCACTTCTTCACGACGTCCGGGAACCGGTCGGGCGTTCCGTCCGACTACCTGATTCGGGCCTGCTCCGGCGGGCCCGTCTGTACGTCGGACTTGTCGAACCCTGGAGAGTTTTCTGATGCGCGCTCGTGCGTGGAGCGGTGTGCTGGCCGCGGTGGCCCTGTCGGCGACGGCCTGCGGCGGTGGTGGCGGTAAGGCGGAGAAGACGGACGACGCGAGCGCGTCCGCCGCCGCAACCGGCTTCCCCGTCGGCGTGACCGACTGCATGGGCGCGAAGACCACCTTCGACGCGGCGCCCAAGCGCATCGTCACCAGCAATGCCTCCGGCCTGGAGCTGCTGATGTGGCTGGGCGCGGGCGACAAGGCCGTCGGCACGGGCTTCCCGCCCGGCAACGGCGCCATGCCGCAGCAGTACGCGGAGCAGGCGGCGAAGGTGCCGGTGCTCGGCAAGACGGTGATTCCCAAGGAGAAGCTGCTGGGTTCGGGCGCGGACCTCTACCTCGACTCCTTCTCCTCCATGAAGAACATGGGGAAGATGGGCGACGCCCCGACCGCCGAGGAGTTCAAGGCCGCGGGCATCAAGCACGTCTTCCTGAAGTCCTCGGCGTGCGCGGCCATGAGCAAGTCGCCGCGCACCGACCTGTCGGGCATCGAGGCCGACATCGAGGAGCTCGGCAAGGTCACCGGCACCTCGGCGCGCGCCGACGAACTCGTCGCGGCCATGCGGAAGAAGACCGGTGCGGTGCAGGACGCGCTCAAGGACGTCCCGCAGGACAAGCGGCCCACGTACTTCCTCTTCGACTACGACGCCGGTACCAAGCAGCCCATGGCCGTCTGCAACCGGCAGGTCGCCAACGCCGTGATCACCCAGGCCGGTGCGCGCAACGTCTTCGACGGCTGCGACGGCGACTTCAAGCCCGTCGGCTGGGAGGACGTCGTCGCCAAGAACCCCGACTGGATCCAGCTCGCCGTGCGCAACCGCGGCAGCGAGGAGGCCAACCGCAAGGCCTTCGACGAGGCCGCCGACTTCCTGAAGTCCTTCCCCGCCACCAAGGACCTCAAGGCCGTGCAGGAGGGGCACTTCCTGCGCATCGCGTCCGAGCGCACGACCATCGGCGGGGTGCGCAGCGCGGACACCGTCCAGGAGATCGCCCACACCCTGTACCCGGAAAAGGTCAAGTAGGTGACGGCCGTGGCCCCGGCCGCCGCGGAGCAGCGCGAGCGGGGTGCGGGGGTACGGGCCGGTTGGGTCGGCATCGCCCTGGGCGCCGCCCTGTTGGTGGCGCTGACCGCCTCGGTGTGCCTGGGCTCGACCCGGGTGCCGCTCGGCGAGGTGTGGTCGGCGGTGGAGCGCGGCGTCTCGGGGCAGGCCCCGGCGCCGGGCACGCAGGACCTCATCGTGTGGCGGCTGCGGGTGCCCCGCGCCCTGCTGGCGGCCGTCGTGGGGGCGGGTCTCGGCCTGGTCGGCACGGCCGTCCAGGCCCTGGTCCGCAACCCGCTCGCGGACCCGTACCTGCTGGGTATCTCCAGCGGCGCGTCGCTGGGCGCGGTCTCGGCGATCGTGCTGGGGGCGGGCGCGGGCGGCGCGCTCGGACTGGGCCTGTCCTCGGCCGCGTTCGCCGGAGCGCTCGCCTCCTTCGCGCTGGTGTGGGCGTTCGCCCGGCGCGGGGGAGGCTTCCGGCCGTTGCGGCTGGTGCTCGCGGGGGTGGGGATCGGGCAGTTCCTGTCCGGTTTCACCCACTACCTGGTGCTCCAGGCCGGGGACGACCAGCAGACGCACGGCGTGCTGTTCTGGCTGATGGGTTCGCTCGGCGGGGCGCAGTGGGCGACGCTCGCCGCCCCGACGGGGGCCGTCCTGCTGGGACTTGCCGTCCTGCTGGCCCGCGCCCGGGCGCTCAACGCGCTGCTGATGGGCGACGAGACGGCGGCCAGCCTCGGCGTGGACGTCACCCGGCTGCGGCGCGAACTCTTCGTCGTCACCAGCGTGCTGACGGGCGTACTCGTCTCGGTCTCCGGAGCGATCGGCTTCGTGGGGCTGATGGTGCCGCACGCCTGCCGGATGGTGGTGGGCGGCGACCACCGCCGCCTGCTGCCGGCCTCGGCCCTCTTCGGCGCCGTCCTGCTGACGGTCGTCGATCTGATCGCCCGGACCGCCCTGCCCGACCAGGAGTTGCCGGTGGGCGTGGTCACCGCGCTGATCGGCGCGCCGACACTGCTGTACCTGCTGGACCGACGCCTGGAACGGGCGTGAAAGGCGTGAGCGGCATGAGGATCTCCGTGGAGGGCCTGGACGTGGCCCTGTCCGGGCGGACCGTGGTCTCCGGTGTGCACATCGTCGCCGAGGACGGCGAGATCGCCGGCCTGATCGGCCCCAACGGCAGCGGCAAGTCGACGGTCCTGCGCACCGTCTACCGCCACCTGCGCCCGCAGGCCGGACGGGTGCTGGTGGGCGGCACGGACGTGCGCACCCTGACGGCCGTCGAGTCCGCCCGCCGGGTGGCGGCGCTCCCGCAGGAGCGCGGAACGGACTTCGAGCTGTCGGTCCACGAGGTCGTCGCCATGGGCCGCACCCCCTACAAGCGCGCCTTCTCCGGCGAGGACCGCACGGACACCGACACGGTGGCGGCCGCCCTGGACCGCGTCGGCATGAGCGGCGCCGGCCGCCGCCGCTTCTCGGCCCTGTCCGGCGGCGAACGCCAACGCGTCCTGCTGGCCCGGGCCCTGGCCCAGGACCCGCAGGTCCTGGTCCTGGACGAGCCGACGAACCACCTGGACGTGCGCCACCAGGTGGAACTCCTGACCCTGCTGCGCGAGCAGCGCCGCACGACGCTGCTCGCCCTGCACGACCTCAACGCGGCGGCATCGGTGTGCGACCGGCTGCACGTGCTGCACGACGGTGCGGTGGTGGCGTCGGGGACGCCGCGCGAGGTGCTGACGCCGGAACTCCTGGCGGAGGTGTTCGGGGTGCGGGCGGCGGTGGTGGAACACCCGCTGACGGGAGACCCGTTGATCGCGTTCGATCACCGGACGAGCGCTTTCAGCCCGGTCGGCATCTGAGCCGCGAAAGGCCGCGAAAGGGGGGCTGGGGGCACGGACGAGGTCTCGACGGCCACGGTCAAGGTCAGCGGCTCGGTGGCGACGGTGATCTGCGCGGCGGTGGAGACGGGCCAGGGGTTCACCA
>NZ_JBSFWU010000089.1:0-32750 GCF_053594995.1 Streptomyces sp. NPDC002536 | reverse complement strand
GCCCGGCGCGGGGCGCTCAGTCGATGATGCCCGCAGCCCGCGCCGGGCGCCCCGTCAGGGGCGCGGGGCTGTTACATCATGCGGCTCCGCCGCGTGGGCGCGATCAGCCACGACGCGCCCGCAGCCGAGGTTCTCGGGGCTTCGCCCCGGACCCCGGGGTGGTGCGTCGGCTGCGGGCCGGTGGGGGCTGATCGCGCAGTTCCCCGCGCCCCTTCGGGGCGAGGTCCACCGTCACCCGCAGACCGCCCTCCGCGCGGGAGACCGCCTGTGCCGTGCCGCCGTGGGCGCGGGCGATGGACCGCACAATCGACAGGCCGAGCCCGACGCCCCCGCCGAGCCGCTCCCGGCCGGCGCCCCGGCGGAACGGTTCGAAGAGCCCGTCGACCTCCGGACCCGGCACCGGCGGGCCGGTGTTGACGACGGTCAGCCGCCCCGGCCGGACGTCCACCTCGACGCTGCCGCCGGGATGGTTGTAACCGACCGCGTTGCGCAGCAGGTTGCCGGTCAGCTGGGCGAGGAGGACGCGGTTGCCCTGCATGGGGGCGGTCGCGGCGGTCAGCCGGAGCCGTACGCCGTTCTGTGTCGCCTGTCCGGACACCGCGGCGACCTCGTCGGCCACCACGGCGGACAGATCGAGGCGTTCGCAGCTGTCCAGGCCGCGCTCGCTGCGGGCGAGCACGAGCAACCCGTCGATCAGCCGCTCGGAGTGCCGGTTGGTCTCCAGCAACGTGGCCTTGGTGCGGGCCAGTTCCTCCGGGGACGGGTCGCCGTCGAGCCCGACCTGGATCGCGGTGCGCTGCACGGCGAGCGGGGTGCGCAGCTCGTGCGAGGCGTTGGAGATGAAGCGCCGCTGGCTCTCGAACGCCCCTTGCACGGGCCGCAGTACGCGCCCCGCCGTCCACCAGCCCACGCCGACCGCCAGCAGCGCGGTGATCAGCAGGGCCGCCGCCGACCAGACGACCATCTCCTGCGAGGCGGCGGCGCTGACGTCCCCGGAGACCCGGTAGACCGTCGACATGGTGACGGTCTCCCCCGGCCGCAGGACCTCCATGGGCACGGCCGTGCGCGCGATCGTCGTGGCCCGCTGCCGGGTGCTCTCGCGCGAGAGCACGTTGACGGTCGTCAGCAGCGCCGTCCCCAGGACGAGGAAGATCGCCCCGAAGGCGAAGGCGATCCGGGCCCGGGCGGTGAGGACGGGCCGCCTCACAGGGCGTACCCGACGCCCTGCACGGTGCGGATCAGCGGGGGTTCGCCGAGCTTGCCGCGCAGTTTGCTCATCGCGACGCGGACCGCGCCGGTGAAGGGGTCGGCGTGCGCGTCCCAGGCGCGCTCCAGCAGTTCCTCGGCGCTGACCACCGCACCGTCGGCCTCCAGCAGGATCTGCAGCAGCGCGAACTCCTTGGGCGAGAGGTCGAGCTCCCGCCCCTCGCGGTCCGCCGTGCGCCGCACGGTGTCCAGCCGCAGGCCGTGCCGCTCCAGCAGCGGCGGCGCGGGGCGGGCGCTGCGGCGGCGCAGCGCCCGGACGCGGGAGATCAGTTCGGGGAACTCGAAGGGCTTGGGGAGGTAGTCGTCCGCGCCGAGGTCCAGGCCCGCGACCCGGTCCTCCATGGAGCCGGACGCGGTGAGCATCAGGATGCGGGTGCGGGAGCCGGAGGCGACCAGGCGGCGGGTGACGTCGTCGCCGTGCACCCGGGGCAGGTCGCGGTCGAGCACGACGACGTCGTAGTCGTGCAGCCCGAGGTAGGCGAGCGCGGCGTCCCCGCTGTAGACGGTGTCCACGGCGAAGCCCGCCCGGCGCAGCCCGGTGGCCACGAGCTCGGCCAGCACCTCTTCGTCCTCGGCGACCAGCACGCGCATGACCTTCGTTCCTCTCGTCCGCTATGCCCCCTTCTCTCCAGGATGCGGGTGTACCAGAGGGGATGTTTCGCAAATGTCTCTGTGGGACGAAGCCCGAGTGGGCATGGTTACGACGTGACCGAAGAACAGCGCACGAGGCCGAAAACGGTCTACCGGTTCGCCCGGTGGACGCTGCAGCCCGACCGGGAGCCCGACGCCGAGCCGATCACCTACGCCATGCAGTGCGCCGTGTGCGGAGAGGGCTCGCAGCCGGAGGAGGACCTCGCCGAGGCCCAGACCTGGACGTTCCGGCATGCGGGACGCCATCCCTCGCACCACACCTACCGGGAGACGGTCACCCGGCCCTGGCGGGCCTGGATGGAGCGGCCGGGGTGAGGAGCCGGGAGGTCATTGCGGCGCGGCCGCCCCCCGGTGCTCGGATACGCTAAAGGTCTCCGTAAAACACCGCGACCAGGGAGCAGCCGCAATGGCTCGACACCTCATCACCAGCGCCCTTCCGTACATCAACGGGATCAAGCACCTGGGCAACATGGTGGGGTCCATGCTCCCTGCGGACGTCTACGCCCGCTTCCTGCGCCAGACCGGCCGCGAGACGCTCTACATCTGCGCCACGGACGAGCACGGCACCCCGGCCGAGCTGGGCGCCAAGGAGCTCGGTCTGCCCGTGGACGAGTTCTGCTCGCAGCAGCACGACGCGCAGAAGGCGATCTACGACGGTTTCGGGCTCTCCTTCGACTACTTCGGCCGGAGCTCCTCCGCGGAGAACCGGGAGATCACGCAGCACTTCGCACGGCAGCTGCAGAAGAACGGGTTCATCGAGGAGCGGACGATCCGCCAGGTGTACTCGCTCGCCGACGGCCGTTTCCTGCCCGACCGCTACATCGTCGGCACCTGCCCGCACTGCGGCTACGACAAGGCCCGCGGCGACCAGTGCGAGAACTGCACCCGCGTGCTGGACCCGACGGACCTGATCGACGCCCGCTCGGCGATCAGCGGCAGCAGCGACCTGGAGGTGCGGGAGACCAAGCACCTCTTCCTGCTGCAGTCCGCACTGCAGGGCGAGGTCGAGGCGTGGATCGACGAGCACGGCAAGGACTGGCCGGTGCTGGCGTCCTCCATCGCCCGCAAGTGGCTGACCGAAGGCCTGAACGACCGCGCGATCACGCGTGACCTGGACTGGGGCGTGCCGGTCCCGGCGGACACGTGGCCGGAGCTGGCGGCCGAGGGCAAGGTCTTCTACGTCTGGTTCGACGCCCCGATCGAGTACATCGGCGCGACGAAGGAGTGGGCGGACCGGGATCCGGAGAACCGGGACTGGAAGTCCTGGTGGTACGAGGCGACGGACGTCCGCTACACCCAGTTCATGGGCAAGGACAACGTCCCGTTCCACACGGTGATGTTCCCGGCCACCGAGCTCGGCACTCGCGAGCCGTGGAAGAAGGTCGACTACGTCAAGGCCTTCAACTGGCTGAACTACTACGGCGGCAAGTTCTCCACCTCCCAGAAGCGCGGCGTGTTCACTCACGACGCCCTGGAGCTGCTGCCCGCCGACTACTGGCGCTACTTCATGATGGCCAACGCCCCCGAGTCGGACGACACCTCGTTCACCTGGGAGCTGTTCTCTGCCACCGTGAACAAGGACCTCGCCGACGTCCTGGGCAACTTCGTCAACCGCGTCCTGTCCTTCTCCCGCAAGCGCTTCGGCGACGAGGTCCCCGCGGGCAGCGAGGCCGGCGAGGCGGAGGCCGCCCTCGGCCGCGAGATCGCGCAGCTGCTCGCGGAGTACGAGGAGCACATGGAGGCCCTGCAGTTCCGCAAGGCCGCCCAGGCGCTGCGCGCCCTGTGGAGCGCGGGCAACGCCTACCTGGAGACCAAGGCCCCCTGGCTGGAGATCAAGACCGACCCCGACGGGGCCGCGCTGACACTGCGCACGGCGATGAACCTGATCCACCTCTACTCGGTGGTCTCCGAGCCGTTCATCCCGGCCTCGGCGGCCGCGATGCGCTCGGCGTTCGCGCTGGAGAACGACACCCGCACGTGGGTGACGGCGGACGAGGCCATGTCCCTGTCCTTCGTCCCGGCGGGCACGGCGTTCACGGTGCCGCCGGTGCTCTTCGCGAAGATCACCGAGGACGACCTGGCGGCGTACCGCGAGCGCTTCGGCGGCGGCGAGGAAGCCGCGTAGCCGCACATCCCTCACGGGCCCGGAGACCAGGCGGTCTCCGGGCCCGTTGATCGTTCGGCAATCGTTCGTTCAGCGCGCTCCGGAAGTCTGGTTCCCGTCGATACACGGGGGCAGACGAGGAAGTGCAGCAGCAGTGTTCGAGAAGCGCATGACCGACGGCATCACCGTAAGCGTCCACACCGCCGACGAGGTCGCCCGGGCCCGCGTCGCCAGACAGCTGCGCGCGCTGCCGGGGGTGAGCGTGGTCCGCGAGGGGGCGGCCGTCGACGTGCTGCTCCTGGGCCGCCATGACGACGGCGCGCTGCGGCGGCTCGCGCGGGCCCGCCGGGCACCGCTGGTGGTCATCGCCGACGAGCTCGGGGAGACCGAGCTGTTGGCGGTGACGGAGTACGGGGTCCAGTCCGTGCTGTGGGGGCAGCGGCTGACCCCGGGACGGCTGCAGCGCGCGGTGCACCAGGCCGCGGGGTGCTGTCCGCGACTGCCGATGGTGACCGCGCTGAGCGCGCTGACGTAACGCGAAGGGCGGGCCGGTGAGATGTCCTCACCGGCCCGCCCTTCCGTGCGGCCTTACTTGGTCGGCTTGTACGGGGTCGGCTTGGCCGCGCCCTTGTAGATGCTCAGGTGGAGCTCCTTCAGGCGGGCGTCCTCGACCTCGCTCGGGGCACCCATCAGGAGGTCCTGCGCGTTGCCGTTGAGCGGGAAGGCGATCGTCTCGCGGATGTTGGGCTCGTCCGCCAGCAGCATCACGATGCGGTCGACGCCCGGGGCGATGCCGCCGTGCGGCGGGGCGCCGAACTTGAACGCGCGGAGCATGCCGCCGAACTCGCGCTCGACGTCGTCCTTCGAGTAACCGGCGATCTCGAACGCCTTGTACATGACGTCGGGCTCGTGGTTCCGGATGGCGCCGGAGGACAGTTCGGTGCCGTTGCAGACGATGTCGTACTGCCAGGCCAGGATGTCCAGCGGGTCCATGGTCTCCAGGGCCTCAAGGCCGCCCTGGGGCATGGAGAACGGGTTGTGGGAGAACTCGATCTGCCCGGTGTCCTCGTTCTTCTCGAACATCGGGAAGTCGACGATCCAGCAGAACCGGAAGACGTTCTCCTCGAAGTGGCCAGCGCGCTTGGCGGCCTCGACGCGGACCGCGCCCATGATCTTGGAGACCTCGTCGAACTCGCCCGCGCCGAAGAAGACGGCGTGGCCGGGGGCCAGGCCCAGGGCCTCGGTGAGAGCCTTGACGTCCTCTGCGGTAAGGAACTTGGCGATCGGGCCGGAGAGCTCGTTGTTCTCACCGACGCGGACCCAGGCCAGACCCTGAGCGCCCTGCTGGACCGCGTACTCGCCCAGGCCGTCGAAGAACTTGCGGGACTGGCCGGCGGTGTCCGGCACGGCCAGCGCACGCACGTGCTTGCCGGCGAAGGCCTTGAAGCCGCTGTCGGCGAAGACCGCGGAGACGTCGACGAGCTCCAGCTTGGCGCGCAGATCCGGCTTGTCCGAGCCGTACTTGAGCATCGCCTCGCGGAACGGGATGCGCGGGAAGGGGGAGGTGACGTGGCGGCCGTTGCCGAACTCCTCGAAGAGGTCGGTCATGACCTTCTCGATCACCTGGAAGACGTCCTCCTGCTCGACGAAGGACATCTCCACGTCGAGCTGGTAGAACTCGCCCGGCGAGCGGTCGGCACGGGCGTCCTCGTCGCGGAAGCACGGCGCGATCTGGAAGTAGCGGTCGAAGCCCGCGATCATCAGCAACTGCTTGAACTGCTGCGGCGCCTGCGGCAGCGCGTAGAACTTGCCGGCGTGCAGACGGGAGGGCACCAGGAAGTCGCGCGCGCCCTCGGGGGAGGTGGCGGACAGGATCGGGGTGGCCAGCTCGTTGAAGCCGAGCGCGGTCATCTTCTGCCGCATCGCGGAGATGACGGCCGAGCGCAGCATGATGTTGCGGTGCATGCGCTCGCGACGCAGGTCGAGGAAGCGGTACTCCAGGCGGCGCTCCTCGTTCACACCGTCATCGGCGTTGATGGTGAACGGGATCTGCTCGGCGGCGCCGAGGACCTCGACGTCGGTGACCTCGATCTCGACCTCGCCGGTGGGCAGGTCGGGGTTGACGTTCTCCGTGCCGCGGCTCATGACCTTGCCGTCCACGCGGACGACGGTCTCCTTGGTGAGGTGGCTCAGCGCCTCGTTGGCCGGGGTGCCGGGACGGGCCACCAGCTGGGTGATGCCGTGGTGGTCGCGGAGGTCGATGAAGAGGATGCCGCCCAGGTCGCGACGATTGTGCAGCCAGCCGCTCAGTCGCACGTCGGTGTCGACGTCAGCCGCACGGAGCTCGCCGCAGGTGTGGGACCGGTACCGATGCATCATTCATCCAAGTCGTGGTCGGAGTCGTTGATCGAGCGGAATGCCACGCGCCCGGTGGTGCGCCGCCGGTGCGGATGCGGCACCTGACTGGTGTGCATACAGCACCTGTGCAAGGGTACTGCCCCACCTGTCATCGGTGGTCCCCACCGCCCAGACCTGCATAAAGTGGGGCAATGCGCACCGAGGACGTACTGGCCGCCGTCTCCACCGGGCTGTGGTCCTGGGACAACGCCTCGGGCATCGTCACCTTCGACGCCGAGGCCGCACGGCTCCTGGGCCTGCCCGCGGAGCGGGTGGAGCTGCCCGAGCGGGCCGCCCGGGCCCGCTTCCACGCCGTCGACTGGGTGGAGATCCAGAGCATCACCGCCCTGGCCGCCGCCGAGGGCACCCTCGCCGAGGCCCGGATGCGGGTGGTCGACGAGGAGGGGCGGGTGCTGCGCACCGTCCGCACCCGCACCAAGCCCGTCGTCACCGGCCCCGGCACCGTCCTCGTCGGCACCCTGGAAGAGGTGCCCGCACCCCAGCCGGGCACCACCGCGGCCCGCACCCCCGTCACGGGCGACTGGAGACGCAACCGCGAGGCCTTCCTGCTGGACGCGGGCCGGGCGCTCTCCGAGGCACGCTCGACCTCCGAGGTGCTGCGGGTGGCGGCCGGCCTCTCCATGCCAGGCTTCGAGCCCTCCGCCCTGGCGGTCTTCGCCGGCGAGGCCAACCGGGTCCGGCTCATCGGCCAGCACGGCTACGCCCCCGGCGACATGGACGCCTTCCTGGACCTGCCGGTGAACTCGCAGTACCCGGCCGCCGAGGTCATCCGCACCGGGCGCGCGGTCTACATCCCCACCCCCGGCGAGTACGGGCGCCGCTTCCCGCTCATCTACCCGATGGTCGAGCACTTCGGCCGCAGCTCCTGGGCCTTCCTCCCGCTCATCAACGCGGGACGCGTGATCGGCACCTGGATGGCCGGCTTCAGCATGCCGGTGGCCTTCACCCCCGACGAGCGGTCCGTGCTGACCACCGTGGCCCGGATGCTCGCCCAGGCGCTGAGCCGGGCCAGCGTCCACGAGTCCGAGCGCGAGCTGAGCGACGGCCTGCAGCGCACGATGATGCCGACCGTCCAGCCGGACATCCCCAACATGGCGGTGGCCGCCCGCTACGTGCCCACCGGCGGCGGTCTGCAGATCGGCGGCGACTGGTACGACATGATCCCGCTGCCCTCGGGAAAGATCGCCCTCGTCATCGGCGACGTCCAGGGCCACGACGTGCGGGCCGCCGGGCTCATGGGACAGCTGCGCATCGCCCTGCGCGCCTACGCCTCCGAGGGCCACCACCCCGACGCGGTCCTCTCCCGCGCCTCGCGCTTCCTCGCCGGCATCAACGGCGCCGGCGGCGAGGAGACCGACCCGCGCTTCGCCACCTGCCTCTACATCGAGGTCGACCCGCTCACCGGGCTGCTCGTCATCGCCCGCGCCGGCCACCCCGACCCGGCCGTCCGGCTCAACGACGGCACCATGCTCGTCCGTTCCACCGCGGGCGGGCTGCCGCTGGGCATCGACCCCGACACCGACTACCCCACCACCCGGCTCGTCCTGGAACCCGGCGAGACCATGCTGGTCTGCACCGACGGGCTGATCGAGACCGGCGGCCACGACCTGGAGAGCGGCTGGAACCGGCTGCGCGAGGTCGTCGAGGGCCACGCCCTGGGCCAGGACGGCGACGGCGGCCTCGGCGACAGCCTGGAGCAGCTCGCGGACTCCCTCGTGCAGGCCGTGCACGGCCCGTCCTCCCACCACACCACCGGGCCGCTGGTCGACCGGCGCGAGGACGACATCGCCCTGCTGCTCCTGTGCCGCGAGCCGGGCGTCCCGGCCGGCCCCGGCGTCGCCGCCCTGCCGCGGCCCACCCGGCGCACGGTCCTGAGCATCGCGCAGGCCGAGCCGGAGCGCATCGCCGAGGCCCGCCAGCAGGTGCGGGACCTGATGTACGACTGGCCGGACGAGGACCAGACCGACTCGGCGGTGCTGATGGTCTCCGAGATGGTGACCAACGTGCTCGTCCACACGGACGGGGACGCGCTGATGGTCGCCGAGATATCGGGCGAGCTCGGCTCGCGCTGCGTCCGCGTCGACGTGGCCGACAGCAGCGACGAGCTGCCGCACCGCCGGCACCCGGGGGAGATGGCCTCCTCCGGGCGCGGCCTGGTGCTGATGGAACTGCTCGCCGGGGCGTGGGGGGTGGACCCGCGGGGCGAGGGCAAGAACATCTGGTTCGAACTGCACGAGTCCTCGGCCGGGGAGGCCGAGGACTACGAGGGGATCACCTGAGCCGGCCCGTCGGCTGCGGGCCGGCTGTGGTTGCTCGCGCAGTTCCCCGCGCCCCTTACGGGGCCGGGATCGTCCCCAACCGTCCCGCCTGGAAGTCCTCGAATGCCTGGGCCAGTTCGGCGTGGGTGTTCATCACGAACGGGCCGTAGTGCATCATCGGCTCCCGGATCGGCAGGCCGCCGAGCAGGACGACCTCGAAGTCCGGGCTGCGCGACTCCTGCCCGGCGTCCGCGCGGAGCGTCAGCGCGTCCCCGTCGCCGAAGACGACCGACTGGCCCGTGCGGAACGGACGGCCCTCCGCACCCGCCGTGCCGCGCCCGGCGAGCGCGTAGGCGAGGGCGTTGAACTCCGGGCGCCAGGGCAGCGTCAGCTGCGCACCCGGGCTCAGGGTCACGTGCATCATCGTGATCGGCGTGTGGGTGACGCCGGGGCCGCGGTGCCCGTCGAGCCCGCCGGCGATGAGGCGCAGCAGCGCGCCGCCGTCGGACGAGGTCAGGAGCTTGACGTTGCCGCCGCCGATGTCCTGGTAGCGGGGCGGCATCATCTTGTCCTTCTTCGGCAGGTTCACCCACAGCTGGAGGCCGTGGAAGAGCCCGCCGCTGACGACGAGGGACTCCGGCGGGGCCTCGATGTGCAGCAGGCCGGACCCGGCGGTCATCCACTGGGTGTCGCCGCCGTTGATGGTGCCGCCGCCCCCGTGCGAGTCGCGGTGCACGAACGTGCCGTCGATCAGATAGGTGACGGTCTCGAAGCCGCGGTGCGGGTGCCAAGGGGTGCCCTTGGGCTCGCCCGGGGCGTATTCCACCTCACCCATCTGGTCCATCATGATGAACGGGTCGAGGTACCGGTAGTCGATCCCCGCGAAGGCCCTGCGGACGGGGAATCCCTCGCCCTCGAAGCCGCTGGGAGCGGTGGCGACGTGCAGCACCGGTCGCTGCTGCGCCGCCGCGGGAGCGGATACGCGGGGCAGGGTCAGCGGGTTCTCGACGGTCACTGCAGGCATGACGTCCTCCTCGGGGTCTCTACGCCTCCAATTTAGTTGAATAGTGAACGACCTGCAAGGTGCGGCTATTCCCCGGCCCGCCACAGCCTGCTCACAGGGCGAGGGTGGACACTTGATCAATGCGCCTGAACGTCCGAGCCCCCGGCCCCACCGGGTGGGCCGCTCTCGCCGCCGCCGTGCTGGCCCTGGCCGTCATCGGCCTGCTGGTGGCCACCCGCGGCCTGGCGGCGACCGACGCCCCGGTCGCCGAGGGGGACTCCGCCGGGCACTACCGGGAGCCCGCGGCGCTGGGCGAGGCCTCGGCGCAGGCGATGCGCTCCGCCGTCCGCACGACCGTGGCGCGGGAGCCCGTGCAGCCGGTCTCGCGCGGCCTGCGCACCGAGGCGCTGCCCGCGTCGGAACCGCTGCAGGCGGCCGCCACGGCGCCCTCGCCGGCCGTGGGGCCGCTGTTCTACACCGGGCAGGGCGATCCGGACCACGGCTGCACGGCGAGCGTCGTCCACAGCCCCTCGGGCAATCTGCTGATCACCGCCGCGCACTGCGTCCACACCGGCGGCTTCCGCACGGACATCGCGTTCGTGCCCGGCTACCACGACGGAGAGGCGCCCTACGGGGTCTGGGTGCCCACCTCCATCGACGTCGCCCCGCAGTGGGCGGACTCCCGGGACCCGGACTACGACGTGGCGTTCGTCCACGTCCGCAGCACGGAGGGCGATGCGCAGATCGAGCGCGTGACGGGGGCGGAGCAGATCCGCTTCGACCCGCCCGTCCACCGCCCGGCGCGGGTGCTGGGCTACCCGAGCGGGAGCGAGCAGCCGCTCGGCTGCCAGAACACGACCACCACCGAGGGACCGACACAGCTGCGCTTCGACTGCGAGGGCCTGCCGAACGGGACGAGCGGAAGCCCGGTCCTCACGGACGTGGACGCCGCCACCGGGCTAGGCACGGTCAACGGCGTCCTGGGCGGCAAGGACGAGGGCGGGGACGACGAGACGTCGTACAGCTCGTACTTCGGGCCGGCGGTGGAGGCGCTGTACCACCGGGCGGCCAACTAGGCGGGAATCAGCCGTACATCCTCCGCATCGCGAAGTCCACCATCTGTTCCACGGACTTCGCGTCGAAGACCATGCGGTGGTCGCCCTCCATGTCGAGGACGAAGCCGTAGCCGGTCGGCAGCAGGTCCAGCACCTCGGCGCCCGTGATCACGAAGTACTTGGACTCCTTGCCCGCGTACCGCCGCAGCTCCTTCAGCGAGCTGAACATCGGGATCACCGGCTGCTGGGTGTTGTGCAGCGCGAGGAAACCGGGGTTCTCGCCGCGCGGGCAGTAGACCTTGGAACCGGAGAACACCGTCTGGAAGTCCTCCGCGGACATCTGGCCCGTGGTGAAGGCGCGCACCGCGTCGGCCAGGGACGGCGGCGACGGCTCGGGGTAGAGCGGCTGTTCGCCGTAGCCGCCGGGCTGCTGCGGCGGGGCGTAACCCTGGGCTCCCGCGTTCTGGTCGTAGCCGTACATGGGCCAAAGCGTAACGAGTCACAGTTGGGCGATCGGGTCTTGCGCCTTATTACCGACGGGTAGCATCATGCTGCTTACTGACCGGTACGCACAGAGGATCGCACCTCCCGTCCCTTACGGAGCCGTCTGTCATGGGCCACTACAAGTCGAATCTTCGCGACATCGAGTTCAACCTCTTCGAGGTTCTCGGCCGCGACAAGGCGTACGGCTCCGGCCCGTTCGCGGAGATGGACGTCGAGACCGCGAAGAGCGTCCTGTCGGAGATCACCCGCCTCTCGGAGAACGAGCTGGCCGACTCCTTCACGGACACCGACCGCACCCCGCCGGTCTTCGACCCGGAGACCAACACGGCGCCGATTCCCGCCGCGTTCAAGAAGAGCTACCAGGCCTACATGGACGCCGAGTGGTGGCGCCTGGGCATCCCGGAGGAGATCGGCGGCACCACCTCGCCGCGCTCGCTGATCTGGGCGTACGCGGAGGCCATCCTCGGCTCCAACCCCGCGATCTGGATGTACTCGTCCGGTCCGGCGTTCGCGGGCATCCTCTTCGAGGAGGGCACCGAGCAGCAGAAGCACATCGCAAAGCTCGCGGTGGAGAAGCAGTGGGGCTCCACCATGGTCCTCACCGAGCCGGACGCCGGCTCGGACGTGGGCGCCGGCCGCACCAAGGCCGTGCAGCAGGAGGACGGCTCCTGGCACATCGAGGGCGTGAAGCGCTTCATCACCTCGGGTGAGCACGACATGTCGGAGAACATCCTCCACTACGTCCTCGCCCGCCCCGAGGGCCACGGCCCGGGCACCAAGGGCCTCTCGCTCTTCCTCGTGCCGAAGTACGAGTTCGACTTCGAGACCGGCGAACTGGGCGAGCGCAACGGCGTCTACGCCACCAACGTCGAGCACAAGATGGGCCTGAAGGCCTCCAACACCTGCGAGATGACCTTCGGCGACAAGCACCCCGCCAAGGGCTGGCTCATCGGCGAGAAGCACGACGGCATCCGCCAGATGTTCATGATCATCGAGTTCGCGCGCATGATGGTCGGCACGAAGGCCATCGCCACGCTCTCCACCGGCTACCTCAACGCGCTGGAGTACGCCAAGGAGCGCGTGCAGGGCCCGGACCTCGCGAAGTTCATGGACAAGACCGCGCCGAAGGTCACCATCACCCACCACCCCGACGTGCGCCGCGCGCTGATGACGCAGAAGGCGTACGCGGAGGGCATGCGCGCCCTCGTCCTCTACACCGCCACGGTGCAGGACGAGATCATGGTCAAGGAGGCCGCGGGCGAGGACGCCAAGGCGCTGCACGGTCTCAACGACCTGCTGCTGCCGATCGTCAAGGGCTACGGCTCCGAGAAGTCCTACGAGCAGCTGGCCCAGTCGCTGCAGACCTTCGGCGGCTCCGGGTACCTGCAGGAGTACCCGATCGAGCAGTACATCCGCGACTCGAAGATCGACACCCTCTACGAGGGCACCACGGCCATCCAGGGCCAGGACTTCTTCTTCCGGAAGATCGTCCGCGACCAGGGCCAGGCGCTGACCGCCCTCTCCGAGGAGATCAAGAAGTTCCTCGCCGAGGCCGCCGGCGGCGAGGACCTGGCCGAGGCCCGCGAGCAGCTCGCCAAGGGCGCGGTCGACCTGGAGGGGATCGTCGGCGCGATGCTGACCGACCTCGCCGCCACCGAGCAGGACGTCAAGTCCATCTACAAGGTGGGCCTCAACACCACCCGCCTGCTGATGGCTTCGGGTGACGTCGTCGTCGCCTACCTGCTCCTCAAGGGCGCCGCGGTGGCCGCGGAGAAGCTGCCCTCGGCCTCCTCCAAGGACAAGGCCTTCTACCAGGGCAAGATCGCGGCGGCGAAGTTCTTCGCCCGCACCGTGCTCCCGGCCCTGGCCGTCGAGCGGACGCTGGCCGAGTCGGTCGACCAGTCGCTGATGGAGCTGGACGAGGCCGCTTTCTAGCCACCCGCACATCATGCCGAACGGGCAGGGCCCGGGCGCCGAAAGGCCGCCCGGGCCTTGCCCTGATCCTTATCCTGAGGCCATGAGCTCTGCGCACCGCTTCGACCGCGGCCACACCGATGACCTGATCTCCTACCTCGCCGCAAGCCCGTCCCCGTACCACGCGGTGGCCAACGCCGCCGAGCGGCTGGAGAAGGCGGGTTTCCGCCAGGTCGCGGAGACGGAGGCGTGGGACGCCGCGGCGGGCGGCAGGTTCGTGCTGCGGGGCGGCGCGATCATCGCGTGGTACGTGCCGGAGGGGGCCACCCCGGCCACCCCGTTCCGGATCGTCGGCGCGCACACCGACTCCCCCAACCTGCGCGTCAAGCCGCTGCCCGACACCGGCGCGCAGGGCTGGCGGCAGGTGGCCGTGGAGATCTACGGCGGCACGCTGCTCAACACCTGGCTCGACCGGGACCTCGGCCTGTCCGGCCGCATCACCCTGCGGGACGGCACCCACCGGCTCGTCAACGTCGACCGTCCGCTGCTGCGCGTGCCCCAACTGGCCGTGCACCTCGACCGGTCGGTCAACCAGGACGGCCTCAAGCTCGACAAGCAGCGTCACATGACCCCGATCTGGGGCCTGGGCGAGGTGAGCGAGGGCGACCTGATCCGCTTCGTCGCCGAGGAGGCCGGCGTCGACGCACGGGAGATCGGCGGCTGGGACCTGATGGTCCACAGCGTGGAGGCCCCCGCCTACCTCGGCCGCGACCGCGAACTGCTCGCCGGGCCGCGGATGGACAACCTGCTGTCCGTGCACGCCGGCCTGGCCGCGCTCGTCGCCGCGGCCGGCTCGTCCTCGCTGCCGTGCATCCCCGTGCTCGCCGCCTTCGACCACGAGGAGAACGGCAGCCAGTCCGACACCGGCGCGGAAGGACCGCTGCTCGGCAACGTCCTGGAGCGCTCCGTCCTCGCGCGCGGCGGCACGTTCGAGGACCGGGCACGGGCACTCGCCGGCTCGGTCTGCCTCTCCTCCGACACCGGCCACGCCGTGCACCCCAACTACTCCGAGCGGCACGAGCCCGGGCACCACCCGCTGCCCAACAAGGGCCCGATCCTCAAGGTCAACGTCAACCAGCGGTACGCCACGGACGGCAGCGGCCGGGCCGTCTTCGCCGCGGCCTGCGAGCGCGCCGGCGTGCCGTGGCAGCACTTCGTCTCCAACAACTCCGTCGCCTGCGGCACCACCATCGGTCCGATCACGGCCGCACGGCACGGCATCCACACCGTCGACATCGGCGTGGCCATCCTTTCCATGCACTCCGCGCGCGAACTGTGCGGCGCGGAGGACCCGCACCTGCTCGCGTCCGCACTGACGGCCTTCCTCGAAGGCTGAGGGGAAAGCACCCATGACCACGCGCACCGTGCGCAGGGCGGCCGCCGCCGCTGCGCTTGCCGCTGTGACCGCCCTGTCCCTCACCGCCTGCGGCGGCGGCAGCAAGGACGGCTCGGACACCGCCAAGTCCGACGGCGCGGAGCAGTCGGCGAGCCCCGACGACGAGGGCAGCGACGGCGGCGACGAGGCGGACGACGCCAAGAGCTCGCCTCAGGCCACCGGGGACGCGTGCACGCCGGCGCAGATGAAGGTGGAGGCGAAAGCGGTTCAATCGCCCGTGAACCACGTGCTGTTGATCGCCACCAACACCGGCAAGAAGGAATGCACCGCGTACGGCTTCCCGTTCCTCCGGTTCGACCAGGACCAGGCGACGGCCGGGGTGACGGAGGACAGCAAGCCGGGCGCCACACTGAAGCTCGCGCCCGGCAAGGCCGCCTATGCCGGGGTGACGGCGTCCACGGCCGATGCCTCCGGCGGTAAGGGCCGCGACGTGAAGAAGCTGTCGGTGTCCTTCCAGACGCCGAACGGGGATCCGGTGGACGGGGATCCGTCCGTTCCCGCCCTGCCGGGCGGCACGCTGCACGTGGACGACTCGGCGAAGGGGACGTACTGGGTGGAGAGCGAGGGTGCGGCGCTGAAGTGGTGACGGGAGAAGGCGGGTCCGGGGGCGAAGCCCCCGGCGCCTACGCCATCCCCGCCAGTACCAGCGGCAAGCGCCCCGCGCCCCCGGCCACGACCCGTACCGGCACCCCCCAGTCCTGCTGGTGCATGTGGCACGCCGGGTACTCGTTCTCCGGGTCGTCGTCGCACGACGCCGCCATCGCGGAGACGTGCAGCACGCCCTCCGTCACCCCCTCCGCCAGCACCAGCTCGCGTTCGAGGTCCGTGCCCGCTCCCGAGCCCTCCGCCAGGAGTTCCGGCGGGGTGGAGGAGACGAGCAGGCGCGTCGAGGGGCCGTAGCGCGTGTCCAGCTTCTGGCCCGCCGGGGCCTGGAAGACGACGTCCAGCCGCAGGCGTCCCGGCGCGATGTCCGTCGCCGCGCGCTGCGTGCGGTGCGCCACCGCCTCGACGCGGACCGCCTCCTCCGGCAGCCGCAGCCGGGTCAGCCGGTGCCGGGCGGACTCCACGACGACGATGTCGTCGCCGACGAGCACCGCGTCCGACGGCTCCCGCAAGTCCGTTGCCAGCGTGGTGACTTCGCCCGTGGCGGGGTCGTAGCGGCGCAGCGCGTGGTTGTACGTGTCCGAGACGGCCACCGAGCCGTCCGGCAGGGCGGTGACGCCCAGCGGGTGCTGGAGCAGTGCCTGGCCGGCGTCGCCGTCGCGGTGCCCGAAGTCGAACAGGCCGGTGCCGACGGCCGTCCGCACGGCGAACCCCTCCCCGTCCCGCTCGACGTACCGCAGGGCGGACGTCTCCGAGTCGGCCAGCCACAGCCGGTCCCCGGCCGCGGCCAGCCCGGACGGCTGGGCGAACCAGGCCTCGGCCGCGGGCCCGTCCACCAGGCCCTCGTTGGTCGTGCCGGCCGCGACGGCCACGGTCCCGGTCGCGGGGTCGTACATCCACAGCTGGTGGACGCCGGCCATGGCGATCCAGACACGGTCCGCCCACCAGGCCACGTCCCAGGGGGACGAGAGCGCGATCTCACGGGCGGGCCCGGACGTCGGCTGCCCCTGCATCCACTGCCGGCCGGTCCCGGCGACGGTCGTGATCCCGCCCGTCTCCGGGTCGTACGTGCGCAGCGCGTGGTTGACCGTGTCGGCCACGACGACCTTGCCGTCCGGCAGCAGCGCGAGCCCCTGCGGCTCGCTGAAGCTCTCCGGCCCGAAGCCGCGCTCGCCGGTGCCGATGCGGCGCACGACGGTCTCGCCGTCGGCCTCCAGCTCGACGAGCTGGTGCCGGGTGGAGTCGGAGACCAGGAAGGTGCCGGTGGGCAGCACGACCGCCTTGCCGGGGAAGCGCAGGTCCGTGGCCTCCGGCTCGGGCGCCACGTACGGCCCGTCGCCGCGCCGCAGAGTGCCCTTGGCGGCGTGCTCGGTCTCCAGCTCCTCGACCAGCGCGGCCAGCGCATGGGCGTGGCCCTCGCCCGCGTGCTGGGCGACGACGTAGCCCTCGGGGTCGATCACGACGAGCGTGGGCCAGGCCCGCACCGCGTACTGCTTCCAGGTGGCGAGCTCGGGGTCGTCGAGGACGGGGTGGTGCACCTCGTAGCGCTCGACGGCGTCGACGACGGCCTGGTGGTCGGCCTCGTGCACGAACTTCGGCGAGTGGACACCGATGATCACCACGGTGTCGCGGTGCTTCTCCTCCAGCTCGCGGAGCTCGTCCAGGACGTGCAGGCAGTTCACGCAGCAGAACGTCCAGAAATCCAGGATCACAATGCGGCCGCGGAGGTCGGCCAGGCTCAGGGCGGTACCGCCCGTATTGAGCCAGCCGCCCTTGCCGATCAGTTCCGGGGCGCGGACGCGTGCACGAGTTGCCATGCCCCCATCCAACAGCACGGAGGCGGAAAGACTTCCCTCCGCATCATTAACGTCCTATGACGCGGTCCTTCAGCGCCGGGAAGTCCGCCCGCGTCTTCGCCACCGTCGCCAGGTCCAGGTCCACCGTCAGGACCTCCTCGTCCGCGCCCGCCTCCGCGAGGACCGTGCCCCAGGGGTCGACCACCATGCTGTGGCCGGCCTGCTCCACGTCCGCGTGGGTGCCCGCCGTGCCGCACGCCAGGACGTAGCACTGGTCCTCGACCGCGCGGGCGCGGGCGAACAGCCGCCAGTGCTCGCGGCGGCGGGCCGGCCAGCCCGCGGGGACGACGAGGATCTCCGCGCCCGCGTCCGTCAGGGCGCGGAAGAGTTCCGGGAAGCGGAGGTCGTAGCAGGTCGCCAGGCCCAGCGTGGCCTCCGGCGTGGGCACCGTGACGACCTCGCTGCCCGCGCTCATCAGGACCGCTTCGCCGCGGTCGAAGCCGAAGCGGTGGATCTTGCGGTAGGTGCGGGCGAGTTCGCCGTCCGGGGAGAAGACGAGGGAGGTGTTGTAGAGCGAGCCGTCGGGGGTCTTCTCGACGATCGAGCCCGCGTGCAGCCAGACGCCCGTGTCGCGCGCGGCGCGCGCCATCGCCTCGGCCGTGGGGCCGTCGAGCCGCTCGGCCTCCGCCGCGAAGGACTCGTAGGCGAACGCGCCCACGGTCCACAGTTCGGGAAGCACCACCAGGTCGCTGCCGTGCTGGGCCCGCACCAGCTCCGCGGCACGTTCGCGGCGTGCCGCCACGGATTCGGCCGGATCGACCTTCAACTGCATCACGGAGGCGCGCACCGTACCCACCATTCCTCTGCCGAGTTGACCGTGCGCAGCGTAACTTAACGGGTGAGCACCGAGACAGCACTTGCCCCGCACCCGCGTCCTAGCACCGCCGAGGGATCCACGTGACCGTCCACCCGAGTCTTCAGCCCGCCATCGACGCCTGGACCCACTCCATCGAAGCCGTCGGCGACTTGGTGAAGCCGCTCGCCGAGAGCGACTGGAACCTGCGCACCGAATGCCCGGGGTGGTCCGTGCGCGACGTGGTGTCGCACATCATCGGCGTCGAATGCGAAATGCTGGGAGAACCACGGCCCATTCACACGTTGCCGCGCGATCTGTACCACGTGACCGACGAGTTCTCGCGGTACATCGAGGTGCAGGTCGATGTGCGGCGCTGCCACACGGCTCTGGAGATGACCTCCGAGCTGGAGTACACGGTCATCCGGCGGTCGCGGCAGCTGCGCAACGAGATGCGCTCGCCGAATGCGGTGGTGCGCTGGCCGCTCGGCAGCGGCAACGAGACGAGCCTCGAACGGACGTTGACGACACGGGCCTTCGACGTGTGGGTGCACGAACAGGATGTGCGCAGAGCGCTCGGTGTGCCGGGGAATCTGGATTCCCCGGGTGCGCTGCTCGCGCGGGACTTCCTGCTGCGGGCGCTGCCGAAGGTGGTGGCCGGGGAGGCGGGGGCGAGGCCGGGTTCGACGGTCGCCTTCGATGTGCACGGTGCCGTGGAGTTCCTGCAGACGGTGCGGGTCGGCCAGCAGGGCAGGGCCACGATCGACAGCAGCATCGCGCTGGGGCCGACGGTGGGGTTCGCGATGGACTGGGAGCTCTTCGTCCGGCTGGCGTGCGGGCGGGTGCGGGCGGAGGCCGTCGCGGACCGCATCGAGGTGGAGGGCGATCCGGCGCTGGCGGCCGCGATCCTGCGGGAGTTCGCGGTCACGCCGTGACGGGGGCGGGGGCCTCATGGGCCCCCGCCCCGTTCACACCGGTACGTGCACGGTCTCCACGCGGGACGCCACGATGCGCTCGCGTTCGCGCTGCCGGGCCCGGCCGCGCAGGCGCAGGATCCGGTACACGCCGAGCGCCTGGAGGACGAACACCGAGGAGAACGCGGTCCGGTAGTCCTCTCCGGTGGCGTCGAGCACGATGCCCACCGCCAGCAGGGTCGTGATCGAGGCCGTGAAACCGCCCATGTTGACGATGCCGGAGGCGGTTCCCTGGCGCTCGGGCGGGTTGGCGGGCCGGGCGAAGTCGAAGCCGATCATCGAGGCCGGTCCGCAGGCCCCGAGCACCGTGCACAGCGTCACCAGCAGCCACATGGGCGCGTGCCCCGGCCAGGCCAGAACGGCCGCCCACAGCACGACCGTTGCCGCGACCGTGCCGAGGGCGAGCGGCAGCCGGGCCGCGTGGTGGCGGCCGATGACCTGGCCGAAGACGAGGCCGACGGCCATGTTCACCAGCACCACCAGCGTCAGCAGCATCCCGGCCGTGGCCCGCGAGAGCCCCTCGGCCTCCACCAGGAACGGCAGCCCCCACAGCAGCAGGAACACCATCGCCGGGAACTGCGTGGTGAAGTGCACCCACAGGCCCAGCCGGGTCCCCGGCTCGCGCCAGGCCAGCACGATCTGCCGGCGCACGAACCCCTTGCCCGCATGGGGGTTGGGGGGCGGCTCGTGGCCCTCGGGGTGGTCCTTGAGGAACAGCAGCATCAGCACGAGGACGAGCACGCCCGCGGCCGCGCTGCCGCCGAAGGTGGCGGTCCAGCCCGCGCTGTGCAGCAGCCGCGCGAGGACGACGGTCGAGACGAGGTTGCCCGCCATCCCGAACAGCGCGGCGACCTGCGCGATCATCGGCCCGTGCCGGGCGGGGAACCAGCGCGCGCCCAGCCGCAGCACGCTGATGAACGTCATCGCGTCGCCGCAGCCGAGCAGGGCCCGGCAGGCCAGGGCGGCGGCGTACGAGTGCGACAGCGCGAAGCCGAACTGGCCTGCGGTGAACAGGACGACGCCGAGGGCCAGCACCTTCTTGGTGCCCAGCCGGTCGACCATCACGCCGACGGGGATCTGCATGCCCGCGTAGACGAGCAGCTGGAGGATGGAGAAGGTGGACAGGGCCGAGGAGTTGATGTGGAAGCGGGCCGCCGCGTCGATGCCGGCGACGCCCAGGCTCGTCCGGAAGATGATGGCGACGAAGTAGACCGCGACGCCGATCCCCCACACCGCCAGTGCCCGGCGACCGCCCGGAGGGTCGCCGGGCAGGGATATGGAGCCGGTGCCGCCGCCCGTGCCCGCGCCGGTGCCCGTGTTCATCGGGCCTCTCCGCGGGCGAGGTTGCGCACCCAGCCGACGTGCCGGTCGACGACGCGGATCGCGGCCTCGGCGTCGCCGGAGCGCAGCGCGTCGAGGATCTCGGTGTGCTCGGCGATGTTCTTGGCGATGCGGTCGGGGTGGGCGTGCATCACGGCCTCGCCCATCCGCAGCTGGCGGTCGCGGAGCTGTTCGTACAGGCCCGAGAGGATCCGGTTGCCCGCGCTGCGCACGATCTCGGCGTGGAAGGCGCGGTCGCTGACGGAGACGGCGGCCAGGTCGCCCGCGGCGGCCTGGGCGCGCATGTCGTCGACGAGCTCCTCCAGGCGTGCGATGAGCGCCGGCGGGGCGGGGACGGCCTTGCCGGCCGCGTGCTTCTCGACGAGCAGCCGGGTCTCCACCACATCGGTGATCTCCTGTGCGGACACGGGCAGCACGAGCGCCCCCTTCTTCGGGTAGAGCTTGAGCAGCCCCTCGGCCTCCAGCCGCAGCAGCGCCTCGCGCACGGGCGTCCGCGACACCCCGACGGCCTCGGCCAGATCGCCTTCGGTGAGCAGCGTGCCGCCCTCGTAACGACGGTGCAGGACGGCGTCCTTGACGTGCGTGTAGACGCGTTCGGCGGCGGGGGGACGTCTGACGGCGGCAGCGCTGGCGGGTGGCATGCGCACAGCATAGATACAACAGGAATGCATGGTCAGAGCGCGTCCGGCATGTGAGCGGCGCACAGGATGACGCCGTACGCCCCTACACGCCCGCCCATCCCTCCAGCGGCGTGATGAACACGAACCGCAGATCCGGCCGCTGTATGGGCAGCAGCACATGCGTCGTCACCCGCACCTCGGCCCCGCCGTGATACGGCAGGCGCAGCCGGAAGACGTGACCGTCCCGGTGCTCGACGACGTCGTACTCCTCGGCCCAGATGCGCCGGCAGTCCGCGTCCGAGGCGAGGATCTCCTGGACGAGGTCGTGCAGTTCGGTGTTGCCGGGGTTGCTGTTGGAGGCGACGCGCAGCATGGCGAGGTAGACCCGCGCGCAGCTGTCCTCCCAGTCGAGCATCTGCTCCCGCGCCTCGGGGTCCAGCAGCGCCCAGCGCATCAGATTCGCCTTGGGGCACAGCACCCACGGGAACCACTCGCCCATGAGGGAGTTGGCCGCGACGATGTTCCAGGCGCCGTCGGACAGATAGGCGGGATAGGAGACCTGCTGTTCCAGCAGTGCTTTGACGCCGGGCGGCAAATCCCGGCGGCAGCGGCCGAATTCGGGAGGGCGCCGGCCGGTGACGGCCATGAAGAGCGTCAGCGTTTCCGCTTCGCTCAGCCGCAGCGCCCCGGCGACGCGCAGCAGAAAGTTCTCCGAGAAGTCCTGGCGCCGTCCGGCCTCCAGCGCCCGGTACCAGCCCTCGCTCACACCGGTCATGCGGGCGACGTGTTTCTGCGACAGCCGGCGCCCCGGCCTGGGGAAGACTCCGCGCAGCTCGGGCAGGTGCCGGGCGTCGACGCGGGCCCGCCAGGCACGGAGCAGACGGGTGATGGATTCCCCGCCGTCACGGTGCACCGCGGGCTCCAAAGCGGCCTCCAATTCCGACACTGCAAGTGTCGGTCATCCTTGGGTAATTTGCCCGCACGGGCTATTCCCACATCTGACCAGTGTGGATTCCCGTAGGCCGCTCCGCATACGGACAAGGGGCCCGGACGACGCGCTCTCTCCTCACTGGAGGGGGGTGAGGAGAGAGTATCCGGGCCCCTTGTCCTGCGCTGCAAAACCGGGTGCCGTGTGAACCCGTCAGCCCCAGGTGATCAGGCGCTTCGGATGCTCCAGCACCGCCGCGATGTCGGCGAGGACCCTGGAGCCGAGCTCGCCGTCCACCAGGCGGTGGTCGAAGGACAGCGCCAGGGTGGTGACGTGGCGCGGCTTGACCTTCCCCTTGTGGACCCACGGCTGGAGTTTGATCGCGCCGAGGGCGAGGATCGCGGACTCGCCGGGGTTGAGGATGGGCGTACCGGTGTCGACGCCGAAGACGCCGACGTTGGTGATCGTGACCGTCCCGCCCTGCATGTCCGCCGGGGCCGTCCTCCCCTCGCGGGCGGTGGCCACCAGGTCGGCCAGGGCCTGCGACAGCTCGGGGAGCGTCCTGGCCTGGGCGTCCTTGATGTTGGGGACGATCAGGCCGCGCGGGGTGGCGGCGGCGATGCCGAGGTTGACGTAGTCCTTGCGGACGATCTCCTGGTTGGCCTCGTCCCAGGCGGCGTTGACGTCGGGGTTGCGCTTGATCGCCACGAGCAGGGCCTTGGCGACCAGCAGCAGCGGGTTGACGCGCAGCCCGGCCATGTCCGGGTCGGACTTGAGCTCCTGGACGAGCTTCATGGTGCGGGTGACGTCGACGGTGACGAACTCCGTGACGTGCGGGGCGGTGAACGCGGAGGCCACCATCGCCTGCGCGGTCGCCTTGCGCACACCCTTGACGGGGATGCGGGTCTCACGTGCCGCCGGGGCCACTGCCACGGGGGCCTCCACGGCAGCGGCCGGGACCGGGGCGGGCTGGGCGGCGGCGTGCACGTCCTCGCGGGTGACGACACCCCCGGGCCCGCTCGGGACGACCGTGGCCAGGTCGATGCCGAGGTCCTTGGCGAGCTTGCGCACCGGAGGCTTGGCCAACGGCCGTGCGGCGGGAGCCGGCACGGCGGCCGGAGCCTCGGGCGCAGCCGTCCCGGCGTGCCCGTTCAGCTCGGCCTGCACGGCGGCGGCGACGGACGGCGCCCCGGCGGGGCCGGACGTCTTGCGCGCACGGCGCTTGGTCGAGGACGGCGCGGCGCCGTAGCCGACGAGCACGGCCTGCCGGCCGGTCGGCTCCGGCTCCTCCGCGGCCGGAGCCGAGGCCGGAACCGCGGCCTGCACGGGCGCCTCCACGGGCCCCGCTCCCGGCTCGGTGTCCACCGAGATGATCACCTTGCCGACGTCGACCGTCGTGCCCTCCGGGAAGCGCAGTTCGTGGACCACGCCGTCGAAGGGGATGGGCAGTCCGACGGCCGCCTTGGCCGTCTCGACCTCGCACACCACGTCACCGTCGGAGACCGTGTCCCCCACGTTCACGTACCACTTGAGGATCTCGGCCTCGGTGAGCCCCTCGCCCACGTCCGGCATCTTGAACTCGCGGAAACGCTGATTGCTGGCAGTCATCGTCACGAATCTCCTCGGCCCTAGTACGCCAGTGCGCGGTCGACGGCGTCGAGCACCCGGTCCAGTCCGGGCAGGTACTCGTCCTCCAGCCGCGACGGCGGATACGGCGCGTGGTAGCCGCCGACCCGCAGGACGGGGGCCTCCAGTTGGTAGAAGCAGCGCTCGGTGATCCGGGCGGCGATCTCCGCGCCGGAACCGAAGAAGACCGGGGCCTCGTGGACCACGACCAGGCGGCGCGTGCGCTCCACGGACGCCTGGATGCCGTCGAAGTCGACCGGCGAGATCGACCGCAGGTCCAGCACCTCCAGGGACCTGCCCTCCTCCTCGGCCGCCGCCGCGGCCTCCAGGCAGGTCTTGACCATCGGCCCGTACGCGGCCAGCGTCAGGTCCGTGCCGGCCCGCACCGTGCGCGCGGCGTGCAGCGGGCCCGGGATGGCGTCCGTGTCGACCTCGGAGCGGTCGTGGTAGCGGCGCTTGGGCTCGAAGTAGATGACCGGGTCGTCGCTCTGGATGGCCTGCTGCATCATCCAGTACGCGTCGGCCGCGTTCGACGGCGACACGATCTTCAGACCCGCCACGTGCGCGAACAGCGCCTCCGGCGACTCGCTGTGGTGCTCCACCGCACCGATCGCACCGCCGTAGGGGATGCGGATGACGACCGGCAGCTTGATCTTGCCCAGCGCACGGGCGTGCATCTTCGCCAGCTGCGTGACGATCTGGTCGTACGCGGGGAAGACGAAACCGTCGAACTGGATCTCCACCACGGGCCGGTAGCCGCGCAGCGCCAGACCGATCGCCGTGCCGACGATGCCGGACTCGGCCAGCGGCGTGTCGATCACGCGCTCCTCGCCGAAGTCCTTCTGCAGACCGTCGGTGACCCGGAAGACACCGCCCAGCTTGCCGACGTCCTCACCCATGATGAGGACCTTCGGGTCGGTCTCCAGGGCCGTGCGCAGGGAGGCGTTGACCGCCTTGGCGATCGAGAGCTTCTCGATGCTCATGATTACTTGCTCTCCTCTGCGAACTGGGCCTGGTACGCGATGAACTGGGCCCGCTCCTCGTCCACGAGGGCGTGTCCGTCGGCGTAGATGTTCTCGAAGATGGCCATGTCGTCGGGGTCGGGCATGGTGCGCACCGTGTCGCGCACCCGCTTGGCGAGCGCGTCGCTCTCGGTCTCCAGCTCCGCGAAGAAGGCCTCGTCGGCGTGGCCCTCGCTCTCCAGGTACGTCCGCAGGCGCAGGATCGGGTCCTTGGCCTCCCACTGCTCGCGCTCCTCGTCCCGGCGGTACTTCGTCGGGTCGTCGGAGGTGGTGTGGGCGCCCATGCGGTAGGTGAACGCCTCGATGAGCATGGGGCCTTCGCCGGTGCGGGCACGCTCCAGCGCCGCCCTCGTCACGGCGAGCACGGCCAGCACGTCGTTGCCGTCCACGCGCACGCCGGGGAAGCCGTAGCCCTGGGCGCGCTGGTAGAGCGGCACGCGGGTCTGCTTCTCGGTGGGCTCGGAGATGGCCCACTGGTTGTTCTGGCAGAAGAACACCACGGGCGCGTTGTAGACGGCCGCGAAGGTGAACGCCTCGGCCACGTCGCCCTGCGAGGACGCACCGTCGCCGAAGTAGGCGATGACGGCCGAGTCCGCGCCGTCCTTCGCGACACCCATCGCGTAACCGGTCGCGTGCAGCGCCTGCGAGCCGATGACGATCGTGTAGAGGTGGAAGTTGTTCTCGTTGGGGTCCCAGCCGCCGTTGTTCACGCCGCGGAACATGCCCAGGAGGTTGGTCGGATCGACCCCGCGGCACCAGGCGACGCCGTGCTCGCGGTAGGTCGGGAAGACGTAGTCGTCGTCGCGGGTCGCGCGGCCGGAGCCGATCTGGGCGGCCTCCTGGCCCAGCAGCGAGGCCCACAGGCCGAGTTCGCCCTGCCGCTGCAGGGTGGTCGCCTCGGCGTCGAACCGGCGGGTCAGCACCATGTCCCGGTACAGACCACGCAGTTCCGCGGGTGACAGGTCGATGGAGTAGTCCGGGTGCTCGACCCGTACGCCCTCCGGCGTCAGCAACTGGACGAGCTCCGGCTCCTGCCCCGGCCCGTCGGCCGGCTTCTTGGCCCCGGCTCGCTTGCTGCTGCTGCGCCGCGGCTTGCGCGCGGCAGTGCTGTCCACGGTCACGTGTGCTCCTCCGTCTGTCCGGCCCCCGGGGTCGCCGGCGGCCAGAGGGAAGTCCCCCCGCCGTGAGACAGGGGGAGGCTCGCCCGGCCGCCCGAGGCACACGGGGTGGGTGTGCCGAGGCCGGAACCGGGCGTGACAGGTGCCCCGGCGAATGGCCTGCAATAAGCACGTTACCCAGCGGACCGCATTCCTGCGAAACCCCTCTGACCTGCGATTTTGCTTGGATTTCCAAGTAAATCGAGAATGTGGGGCGCTTCCCCTGGTCACAGCCTTGTGCACTGCCGGAACGGGGGCACGTTATCCCGGAGGACAAGAGCAGGGGAAGAGTCGATGTGTGAGACTGTCAGCGTGCGCGAAGAAGGAAAAATCACGGTATTTCTGCTGGACGACCACGAAGTCGTCCGTCGCGGCGTCCACGAGCTCCTCTCCGTCGAGGAGGACATCGAGATCGTGGGCGAGGCCGGCACCGCCGCGGATGCACTGGTGCGCATTCCCGCCACCCGGCCGGATGTCGCCGTACTGGACGTGCGCCTTCCGGATGGCAGCGGAGTCGAAGTATGCCGTGAGATCCGTTCTCAGGACGAGAGCATCAAATGCCTGATGCTCACCTCGTACGCCGACGACGAGGCCCTCTTCGACGCGATCGTGGCCGGCGCCGCGGGCTATGTCCTCAAGGCCATTCGCGGCAATGAGCTGCTCTCGGCCGTGCGGGACGTGGCGGCCGGGAAATCCCTGCTCGACCCGGTGGCCACGGCCCGGGTGCTGGAACGGCTGCGCGACGGCAAGGACCCCAAGGGGGACGACCGGCTGGCCTCGCTGACCGAACAGGAACGGCGCATTCTGGATCTCATCGGCGAGGGCCTGACCAATCGCGCGATCGGCGAACGACTGCACCTCGCCGAGAAAACGATCAAAAACTACGTCTCCAGCCTGCTGTCCAAGCTGGGCATGGAGCGGCGTTCCCAGGCGGCGGCCTACGTGGCCCGGCTGCAGGCCGGAAAAGGCTAGGACCCGCCCCGAACGCCGGATTAGGGACCAATGGCCCTGTGCCGAAGGGGCGGGTGCCCCTATGGCGCCGCGGGTCCGCCCGGCAGAGTGGTGACCATGTCCTCCGTGCCCACAGGCGCCCACGACGCGCACGACGGCGACGCCTACCGGGCGCTCGAACTGCTCGGCCGCACACCCTACGGCCGGGTGTCCGTCACCCTGCGCGCGCTTCCCTTCGTCACCGTCGCCCGGCACGTCGTCGACGGCGGCCGGGTGCTGCTGCGGCTGCACGAGGGCTTCGGGTACGCGCAGGCCTGCGACGGCAGCGTCGCCGCCTACTCCGCCGACAACCTCGGCGACCGCGAGGACGGCGACGAGACCGTCTGGACCGTGCAGTTCGTCGGCACCGCACGGCGCTTCGTGCCGGGACCGGCGGAGCTCGAACTCTTCGGCCCCGCACCCCGGTTCGCGGACGACGTGCCCTTCACGCCTGAATACCTGTGCATAGAACCCCAGTTCATCACCCTGCACCACCTCGAAGGCGTACCCGCGCGACGGCCTGCGCACTCAGCGTGATCTAACATTTGGGGCGTGCCGCGCTCACTTGTCACCCCCGCCCCACCCGACGGCGGCACCCTGCGCACCCTGCTGCGCCGCTACGGCGACGCCGGCGAGCCCGTCTCCTGCGAGACGCTCACCGAGGGGCTCCTCAACCGCGGTTACCGCCTCTCCACCACCCGCGGCCGCTTCTTCCTCAAGCACCACCTGGACGGCGACGAGGCCGTCATCGCCCGCCAGCACGAGGTGACCCGCCGGCTGGGCGCCCTCGGCCTGCCCGTCGTCCCGCCCGTCGCCGACTCCGAGGGCTCCACCGTGACCGTCCTCGGCGGCCGCTGCTACGCCCTGCACCCCTGGATCGACGGGCGGCACCGCGACGGCGGCGAGCTCACCACCGGCCAGTCCGACCGGCTCGGCGCGCTGCTCGGCCATGTGCACACATGCCTGGACGAGGTCATGGAAGGCCCGGAACGGGCCTGTACGGCCGCTGGGGAGGCTCCGGACGCCGCGGCCGACCCCGAGGACACCTACGCCCTCATCGAGGATCTCCTGGCCCTTGTGCGCCGCCGGCCCCGGGACGCCTTCGACGAACTGGCCGAACACCGCCTCGTCGAGCGCCGCGGCCTGCTGGAGCAGCACGCCCACCGCCGCCCCGGCGCGGCCGCCGTCCCTGCCCGCGGCTGGGTGCACGGCGACTTCCACCCGCTGAACCTGCTCTACCGGGGCGCCGAGCCCGCCGCGATCGTCGACTGGGACCGGCTGGGCGTCCAGCCGCGCGCCGAGGAGGCGGTCCGGGCCGCCGTGATCTTCTTCGTGCGCCCCGACGGCACCCTGGACCTCGCGAAGGTGCGGCCGTACGCGCGCGCCTACCGCCGGGCCACCGGCGCGGACGCGGCGGAACTCGGCGCGGCCGTGCACCGGGTGTGGTGGGAGCGCCTGAACGACTTCTGGATGCTGCGCTGGCGCTACCAGCTGGGCGACCACCGCGCCGACCCCGGTTTCCCGGCGTCGGCGGCGCTGGCGGTGTGGTGGACCCGCAGGTACGAGGCGGTCGGCGCGGCGTTCACCGACTGACCCCGCGGGCCCGGGCGGTTCAGTGCCCGGTGGTGCCCTGGACGGTGCCGGTGGTGTCGCCTGCGCCGTGGCTCGGCTGGGGCGCGGTCGTCGGGTTCTTGTCGTCGCCCGACGGGTTGGGCGAGGGCTTCCCGCTCGGCACGTCCGGGTTCGACGGGTTCGTCGACGGCTCCGTGCTCGGGTAGCGCGAGCGGTGCCGGCTCGGCTCGGTCGACGGCTCGTCGTCGGTCGAGTCGCCCCAGTCGCTGCTGTCGCCGCCCGTGTGGCCGTTGCGGTTGGGGCTGGGCGAGGTGCGCTTCTCGGGGGTGCTGCTCGGCCCGTCGCTCGGCGTGTTGGTGATGGAAGTCTGCTTGTCCGTGCCGGTCTTGTTGCTGTTCGACGTGTTGCCCATCGACTTGTACACGTAGAAGCCGCCCAGCGCTGCGATGATCAGGACCACCGCGGCGACCAGCGCCATCTTCCCCTTGCCGCCACCGCCGTTGGAGCCGTGGCCGCCGTAGCCGCCCTGGCCGCCGCCCGCGTAGCCGTCGAAGCCGCCGCTGTCGCCGGGGCGCCGCGGCAGGATCGGCTGCTGCGAGGTGTTGCCGTGCTGCGGCATGGCCGTGGTGGCCCCCATGCCCATGCCCATGCCGTTGATGACCTGGGTGGCGGCGGTGGCCTGGTCGACGGGACCGGTGTTCCAGGCGCCCGTGTGGCTGCCCGCGTCCTGCAGCATCTGCAGGGCGTACTGGACCAGCCCGCGCATCTCCTCGGCGCTCTGGAACCGGTCGTCCGGGTCCTTGGCGAGGGAGCGCATGACGAGGCCGTCGAGCTCGGGCGGCACGCTGCCGAGCACCTGCGACGGCGGGACGGGGTTGTCCTGGACGTGCTGGTAGACGACCGAGAGCGGGGTCTCGCCGGTGAACGGCGGGCGCAGCGACAGCAGTTCGTAGAGCAGGCAGCCGGTGGCGTAGAGGTCCGAGCGGGCGTCGACGGTCTTGCCGAGGGCCTGCTCGGGCGAGAGGTACTGCGGGGTGCCCATGACCATGCCGGTCTGGGTCATGGTGGACGCCGCGCCGTGCAGGGCGCGGGCGATGCCGAAGTCCATGACCTTGACCGCGCCGTTGTTCGTGATGATCACGTTGGCGGGCTTGATGTCGCGGTGCACGATGCCGTGCTGGTGGCTGTAGGCCAGCGCCTCCAGCACCCCCGAGACGATGATCAGGGCCTGCTCGGGCGGCGGCGCATCGGCGTTGAGCAACAGGTCGCGAATAGTGCGGCCTTCAACCAACTCCATGACGATGTACGGCACGACGTTGCGGCCGACGGTGTCCTCGCCGGAGTCGTAGACGGCGACCACGGCGTGGTGGTTCAGGCCGGCGACCGACTGTGCCTCGCGGGTGAAGCGGGCCTTGGAGACCGGGTCCTCGGCGAGGTCGGCGCGGAGCAGCTTCACCGCGACCGTGCGGCCGAGCCGGACATCCTCTGCGGCGAAGACCTCGGCCATGCCACCGCGGCCGAGCCGGTGGGTCAGGCGGTAGCGGCCGTCGCCGACCAGTCCACCGTTACCCCACATTTCCGGCACATCGGGCATTCCGCCCCCGTTGGCGCCAGGGTCGCCCGGACCCTGGTCGCTCTGCGTCTGTGCCATCAGTCCTCGCCGTCGTCTCTGGCCGCTCGCGTAGGGGCGATGCGCGGGGCAATACGGTCTTCCGCCAGGCCACGCTACAGGTTCCGCAGCGTGCACCGGTCCGGGATGGACCGGCCATCAAACCCGTACCGTCCCTAACAAGGCAAATCCCGTGACGGCTTGTCGCGCATCCGGTCACGGAACGGGCACGCGGCTTGACGTGCCCGCGCCCTGGGGCAGACTTGGCCGGGATACGTCGAAGAAGAGCCGGATCGCAGCGGCGAACCGACTCCGTATGCCACCGTCACCGGTCACAGACAGTGCACAGTGCGCCGAGGGGGAAGCAACACCATGAGCCAGGACGGCGCACACGGCCGGTACACGGGACGCACGGTCGGCGGTGGCCGCTACCAGCTCCGTGACCTGCTCGGCGAAGGCGGCATGGCCTCCGTGCACCTCGCCCACGACAGTGTGCTCGACCGGTACGTGGCCATCAAGACCCTGCACACCGAGCTGGGCCGCGAGGCCTCCTTCCGCGAGCGCTTCCGCCGCGAGGCCCAGGCCGTGGCCAAGCTCACGCACACCAACATCGTCTCGGTCTTCGACACCGGCGAGGACGAGCTGGACGGCGCGACGATGCCGTACATCGTCATGGAGTACATCGAGGGCAAGCCGCTGCGCTCGGTGCTCGACGCCGACGTCGCCCAGTACGGCGCGATGCCGGCCGACAAGGCGCTCAAGATCACGGCGGATGTGCTGGCCGCGCTCGAGGTCAGCCACGAGATGGGCCTGGTCCACCGGGACATCAAGCCCGGCAACGTGATGATGACCAAGCGCAATGTGGTCAAGGTCATGGACTTCGGCATCGCCCGCGCCATGCAGTCCGGCGTGACGTCGATGACGCAGACCGGCATGGTCGTCGGCACCCCGCAGTACCTCTCGCCCGAGCAGGCGCTGGGCCGCGGCGTGGACGCCCGCAGCGACCTGTACTCGGTCGGCATCATGCTCTTCGAGCTGCTGACCGGCCGGCTGCCCTTCGACGCGGACTCGCCGCTGGCCATCGCCTACGCGCACGTCCAGGAGGAGCCGGTCGCACCCTCCACGATCAACCGCTCGATCCCGCCGGCCGTCGACGCGCTGGTGATGCGCGCGCTGAAGAAGAACCCGAACGAGCGCTTCCCCAGCGCCGAGGCCATGCGCGACGAGTGCGCCCGCGTGGCCGGCACGGCCCAGGCGACCGGATCGCCGATCATCATCGCGGGCGGCCCGCCGGCCCGCAGCGGTGCGGGGGTCGGCTCCGCCGTCTTCCCGCCCGTGGACAGCCAGATGCCGGCGCCCGGCCCGCAGTCCGTCCAGACGCCGTACCAGCCGCAGCCGGCCGTCCAGAACCCGTACGGCGGCTACGGCCCGTCCACCCCGCCGCCGACCGTCCAGGGCGGCTACCAGCCCCCGGCGCCCGCCTACCAGACGCCACCGCCCGCACCGGCCCCCGCCGACAGCGGCAAGAGCAACAAGCCGGTGCTCATCGGCTCGGCCGTGGTCGCGGTCCTGGCGGTCGTCGGCGTGATCGCCGCCATCGCCCTCAACGGCCAGGACAACAACAAAAACGACCAGGCAGGCGGCGGCAAGTCCTCCAACGCACCGGTCGCCCCCGGCGGCGCGGGCGGCCAGGGCAGCACCTCCGGCGGCGGTGGCGGCGGCGCGGCGCAGTCCAAGCACAAGGACGGCGACAAGTCGAAGACCATCGACAAGGAGAAGTGCACGCAGGCCTACGACGCCTACAACGACAAGACGAAGAAGACCGCTCCGGACTTCAAGTACTTGTACATCGACTCCGTGAAGGAGTGCCTGCAGGCGGCCGGTTGGAAGTACCGCGTGGACCCGGTCAGCGAGAACACCTGGGGCAAGGGCACCGTGATGACCCAGTCGCCCGAGGCGGGCGACCCGTTCGACCCGAAGAGCGCGCAGTTCGTGCTGACGGTGTCGACGGGCGACCCGGCGTCGTAAGCACTCGTGCGGAGGGGCCCCTTGCCGGTTCGGCAAGGGGCCCCTCTTCCGTTCTCCCGTTGCGCCTACAGGTACGGGCCCGAACGGGCGCCGCCGTGCGGCTGGATGTCGTGCTCGTCGTCGTCGAGGACACCGGCGGGCAGCGCGCGGCGCATCTGCTCCAGCTGGGCGCGGGCCGCCATCTGCTGGGCGAACAGCGTCGTCTGGATGCCGTGGAAGAGGCCTTCCAGCCAGCCGACCAACTGGGCCTGCGCAATGCGCAGTTCGGCCTCGGTCGGGATCGTCTCGTCCGTGAACGGCAGCGACAGCCGCTCCAGCTCCTCGACGAGCTCGGGGGCGAGACCGTCCTCGAGCTCCTTGACGGAGCTGTGGTGGATCTCCTTGAGCCGGACGCGGCTCGCCTCGTCCAGAGGCGCGGCGCGCACTTCCTCCAGCAGTTGCTTGATCATGCTGCCGATGCGCATGACCTTGGCGGGCTGCTCGACCATCTCCGTCACCGGGACCTCGCGCGACTCGTCGTCGCCCTCCCCGCCGCCGGGGCTGGCGCTGCCGAGAGCCATGCCGTCCGGGCCTACGACCAGAACGTGCGGGCTCTCCTGCGACCGTTCATTCCTCGGCATATCCATGCCGCCATTCTCTCGCACAGGTGATTTCCCCCTGGTGATGCCCCCGTACACGCCTGATCCACCGCTTCCTTGCGCGGGGCGCGCGCTCCCGCGCTACTGCCTCCGCAGCCGCCAGGCGATGAATCCCAGCCCGAGACCCGTCAGGGCCATCCCGGTGCCGAGCGGCAGCACGCGTATCACCCGCTCCGCCTGCTCCGGCCGCTCCGCAGCGGCCGGGCCCGGCCCGTGCGAGGCCCCGCGCACGGGGCCCGGCTCCTCGCGCGCGGGCGGCACGATCGGCGCCGCGTACGGAACCGGCACCCCGAAGGCGGCGAAATGGGCGACGGGACATCACCCTTGAGCAAAATCCTTTCCCTCTGTGCGCGCCGCCGCGGAT
>NZ_JBSFWU010000088.1:0-33661 GCF_053594995.1 Streptomyces sp. NPDC002536 | reverse complement strand
GGGGGACCGTGTGGGAGAGTAGGACGCCGCCGAACTTTTCTTCAGAAAGCCCTGACGGGGAACTCCGGTTCCCTGTCAGGGCTTTCTTGCATTTACGTGTGCCTTCACCGCACCCCACCGCATGCCCGCGGCCTGTCTGCGGGTAAGGTCATGGGGTATCGTCGGTACATTTCCCCACAGGAGGCCCCCGGGTGGAGGTCCAGGAGACACGAGTCCAGACCGACCGTGTCCTCACCATCCCGAACATCCTCAGCATGGCGCGCCTGGTCGGCGTACCGCTCTTCCTGTGGCTGATTCTCCAGAAGCACGACGGATGGGCGCTGTTGGTCCTGGCCCTGAGCGGTGTCAGCGACTACCTCGACGGCAAGCTCGCCCGGCGCTGGAATCAGATCAGCAGCCTCGGCCGGCTGCTCGATCCGGCTGCGGACCGGCTCTACATCCTTTCCACGCTGTTCGGCCTGACGTGGCGTGAGATCCTTCCGCTGTGGCTGACGCTGGCCCTGCTCGCGCGTGAGGCGATGCTGCTGGTCATGGTGTGGATCCTGAGACGCCACGGTTACCCGCCGCCGCAGGTGAACTTCCTCGGCAAGGCCGCGACCTTCAACCTGATGTATGCGTTCCCGTTGCTGCTTCTCAGTGACGGGCACGGCTGGTTGCCGTCACTCGCCGCGATTTTCGGATGGGCGTTCGCCGGATGGGGTACAACCCTCTACTGGTGGGCAGGGATCCTCTATGTGGTGCAGGTCCGCCGACTTGTCAGGGCGGACGCCACGGCCGACTGACCTGGCGGCTCCGGAACCGGGCCCCTTCGGGAGTGAAGTCGGCAAGACCGTCGTCTCGCAAGGAGGACGCTTCCGACATGAAGGCCGTCGTGATGGCCGGCGGCGAAGGGACTCGCCTTCGCCCCATGACCTCGAGCATGCCCAAGCCGCTCCTGCCGGTGGCCAATCGGCCGATCATGGAGCATGTGCTGCGCCTGCTCAAGCGGCACGGGCTCACCGAGACCGTGGTGACCGTGCAGTTCCTCGCCTCCCTCGTCAAGAACTATTTCGGCGACGGCGAGGAGCTGGGCATGGAGCTCACCTACGCCAACGAGGAAAAGCCACTCGGCACGGCAGGCAGTGTCAAGAACGCCGAAGAGGCGCTCAGGGACGATGCCTTCCTGGTCATCTCGGGAGACGCCCTCACCGATTTCGACCTGACCGACCTCATCCGTTTCCACAAGGAGAAGGGCGCCCTGGTCACCGTCTGTCTGACCCGGGTGCCCAATCCGCTGGAATTCGGCATCACCATCGTCGACGAACAGGGCAAGGTCGAGCGCTTCCTGGAGAAGCCGACCTGGGGCCAGGTCTTCTCCGACACGGTCAATACCGGCATCTATGTCATGGAGCCGGAAGTCTTCGACTACGTCCGTGCCGATGTGTCCGTGGACTGGTCCCAGGACGTCTTCCCGCAGCTGATGAAGGAAGGCAAGCCGATCTACGGCTATGTCGCCGAGGGCTACTGGGAGGACGTCGGCACGCACGAGAGCTACGTCAAGGCCCAGGCAGACGTCCTGGAGGGCAAGGTCGACGTCGATCTCGACGGGTTCGAGATCTCGCCGGGCGTCTGGATCGCGGAGGGTGCGGAGGTGCACTCGGACGCAGTGCTCCGCGGCCCGCTCTACATCGGCGACTACGCCAAGGTGGAGGCCGACGCAGAGATCCGGGAGCACACTGTCGTGGGCTCCAACGTGGTGGTGAAGAGCGGTGCCTTCCTCCACAAGGCCGTCGTCCACGACAACGTCTACATCGGGCAGCAGAGCAACCTGCGCGGCTGCGTCATCGGCAAGAACACCGACATCATGCGTGCTGCCCGCATCGAGGACGGAGCCGTCATCGGGGACGAGTGCCTGGTCGGTGAGGAATCGATTATCCAGGGCAATGTCCGGGTCTATCCCTTCAAGACCATCGAGGCCGGCGCTTTCGTCAACACCTCGGTCATCTGGGAGTCCCGGGGCCAGGCCCACCTGTTCGGCGCGCGCGGGGTCTCCGGCGTCCTCAACGTGGAGATCACCCCGGAGCTCGCGGTGCGCCTTGCCGGTGCATACGCCACGACGCTCAAGAAGGGCTCGACGGTCACCACCGCCCGTGACCACTCGCGGGGTGCGAGGGCGCTCAAGCGCGCGGTCATCTCGGCGCTGCAGGCCAGCGCCATAGACGTGCGGGACCTGGAGAACGTCCCCCTGCCCGTGGCGCGCGAGCAGACCGCGCGGGGCAGTGCCGGCGGCATCATGATCCGTACCTCGCCGGGCGTGCCGGACTCGGTGGACATCATGTTCTTCGACGAGCGCGGGGCCGACCTCTCCCAGGGCGGGCAGCGCAAGCTGGACCGGGTCTACGCCCGCCAGGAGTACCGGCGGGCCTTCCCCGGCGAGATCGGCGACCTGTCCTTCCCGTCCAGCGTCTACGACTCGTACACGGGATCCCTGCTGCGCTCCGTGGACACCGGCGGGGTGGCCGAGGCCGGGCTGAAGGTCGTGGTGGACGCCTCCAACGGCAGTGCGGGGCTCGTTCTGCCCAGTCTGCTGGGGCGGTTGGGCGTGGATGCCCTCACCATCAACCCCGGGCTCGACGAGGCCCGCCCGACGGAGACCGCGGACGCCCGGCGTTCGGGCCTGGTGCGGCTCGGCGAGATCGTCGCGTCGGCGCGGGCGGCCTTCGGGGTGCGGTTCGACCCGGTGGGGGAGCGCATCTCGCTGGTGGACGAGCGCGGGCGGATCGTCGAGGACGACCGGGCCCTGCTGGTCCTGCTCGACCTGGTCGCCGCCGAGCGGCGCAGCGGGCGGGTGGCGCTTCCGGTGACCACGACCCGGATCGCGGAGCAGGTGGCCGCATACCACGGCACACAGGTGGAGTGGACGACGACCTCGCCCGACGACCTGACCCGCGTCGGCCGTCAGGAGTCGACCATCTTCGGCGGCGACGGGCGCGGCGGCTTCATCGTCCCGGAGTTCAGCAGTGTCTTCGACGGCACGGCGGCCTTCGTGCGCCTGATCGGCATGGTGGCCCGGACGCAGCTCACGCTGAGCCAGATCGACGCCCGCATCCCCCGGGCGCATGTGCTGCGCCGGGACCTGGCGACGCCGTGGGCGGTCAAGGGACTGGTCATGCGGCATGTGGTGGAGGCCGCGGGGGATCGTTTCGTCGACACCACCGACGGGGTGCGGGTGGTCGAGGCGGACGGGCGCTGGGTGTTGGTGCTGCCCGACCCGGCGGAGGCCGTGACCCATCTGTGGGCGGAGGGCCCCGACGACGCCTCCGCCCAGGCGCTGCTCGACGAGTGGTCGGCGGTGGTGGACGGCGCCGGGCGCTGAGCCCGCGGCCCGGCCGGCCCGCCGGTTGTCTCCCGGGGGCGTGGTCTCTCGGTCCGGATCCGGCACGCCGGTGGGGCCATTGGGAGACGGCGCCCCCGACGTGCGACGATGTGCGGCATGTCGCAGCAGCCCCCCGTTCGGAGCACGTCGTCGCCGCCTCCGCGCCCCGACGCGTCGATGTCGCTGCTGACCAATGTGATGGACCACAGCCTCGACGAGGGCTACGCCGAGGCGGCCGCCCGGCGCGCGGAGGGCGGCAAGGGGCTTCCGAGCACGCTGCGGGCCAAGTTGGGGGTCGGCGCGGCCCTGCTGCTCGCCGCGGTGGTGGTGACGATCGGAGCCGCGCAGGCGCGGATATCGGCACCGACGCTGGCCAAGGAGCGCCAGCAGCTCATCGACCGGATCAACGCCGAGACCTCGGCGGCCGACACGCTGCAGAAGAACGTGGACACCCTGCGCGACAGTGTCGGTGCCAGGCAGCGCGAGGCCCTGGAGAAACACGGCGGGGACCAGGCGGAGTTGGTGTCCCTGCTCGCCGGTGCCACGGCGGTGAAGGGGCCCGGGGTCAAACTGGTCGTCGACGATGCGAAACAGACCACGACGGGCGGCGGCAACCCCCGGGAGAACCAGGGCTTCTCGGACACGGGCCGGGTGCGCGACCGTGACATGCAGCGCATTGTCAACGGCCTGTGGCAGTCCGGCGCCGAGGCGATCGCGGTCAACGGCCAGCGGCTGACGGCGCTGTCGGCCATCAGGGCCGCCGGTGACGCCATACTGGTCGACAACAGACCGCTGGTGCCGCCGTACACGGTGCTGGCGATCGGGGACGGGCAGAAGCTGAGCACTGCGTTCCAGGACAGTGCCGACGGTCAGTACCTGCATGTTCTGCAGCAGAACTACGGCATCAGAGCCAGCATCTCCGCTCAGGACGAGGTCCGGCTGCCGGCCGCGCCGAGCCTGATCGTACGTACCGCAAAGCCGCAGAACACAGGGAAGGGCAAGGGCACATCGTGATCGCCGTATTGGGCCTCATCGTGGGAGTCGTGGTCGGACTGGTGGTCCGCCCCGTGGTTCCGACGGCGGTCGAGCCCTATCTGCCCATCGCCGTCGTGGCGGCGCTCGACGCGGTCTTCGGCGGCCTCCGGGCGATGCTGGACGGAATCTTCGACGACAAGGTCTTCGTCGTCTCCTTCCTGTCCAACGTGGTCGTGGCCGCGCTCATCGTCTTCCTGGGCGACAAGCTCGGCGTGGGTGCGCAGCTGTCCACCGGTGTCGTGGTCGTCCTGGGCATCCGCATCTTCTCCAACGCGGCCGCCATCCGGCGGCACGTCTTCCGGGCGTGAGACCGATGAGCACGGACGACACGCCGGAGAAGCCCGAGCCCGCCGAGAAGCCGTCGGGACCCGAGGCGACGGCTCCCGAGCCCGCGCCGGAGCCCACGCCCGAGCCCGCATCCGAGTCCGGTTCCGGCCCCGGGAAGGAGCCGGGAGCGGAGCCGGAAGCCGGGGCCCCGGCCGAGGCGTTGACGGGGCGTCAACGCCTCGCGAAGGGGCTGTGGCCGCCGCGGTTCACCCGCGCCCAGCTCACCGTCGCCCTGCTGCTGTGCGTCCTGGGTCTCGGCCTGGCCATCCAGGTCCGTACGACGAGCGACAACAGCGCGCTGCGCGGGGCCCGGCAGGAGGACCTGGTGCGGATCCTGGACGAACTGGACAGCCGCACCAAGCGGCTGGACGACGAGAAGCGGAAGCTGGAGAGCCAGAAGGCGGAGCTGGAGAGCAGCTCCAACCAGGCCGCGGAGGCCCGCAAGCAGACCGAGCAGAAGGAGGACCAGCTCGGCGTGCTGGCCGGTACGGTGGCGGCCGAGGGGCCCGGTATCGAGCTCACGGTGAGCGACACCAAGGGCGCGGTCGAGCCCGACAAGCTGCTCGACACGATCCAGGAACTGCGGGCCGCAGGTGCGGAGGCGATCCAGATCAACAACGTCCGGGTGGCCGCCGACACCTACTTCTCCGGATCCGCGGGGAAGGTGGAGATCGACGGAAAGAAGGTCTCGCAGCCCTATAAGTTCAAGGTCATCGGCAAGCCCCAGGATCTGGAGCCCGCACTGAACATCCCTGGTGGAGTGGTGCAGACGCTGGAGAAGGAGCAGGCCGGTGTCTCGGTCTCCCGGTCTGAGAAGATCGTTGTCGACGCCTTGCGCCCGGCGAAGCGGCCTGACTACGCTCGGTCGTCATCGCAGTGAGGCAGGCGCGGAGAGGGGCCCCGCGGGGAGGGCGGGGGCTTGCGGGGGGTCGGCGCACCCGGTTCGGGGTGCGTGATGGAAACTGTCTGGTGATCTCGGACGTTGTCAGGTTGTCCGGGTCGGACGGTGTGTGCATCGAGGGTTTGTCCTGCCCCACGGGCGGGTCTGTTTCGGTCAAGGGGAATCGCCCGTGAAGTTGTTTGCGAAGTTGTTCGGCAAGAGCGCACGCCGGGACGGCGGCAGCGCCCGTCACCGCGCCTCGGGGCCGGTGGAGGAAGGCAATCAGGGCGCCCAGGAGGGGCGTCCCCTGTTCCGGGACCAGGTGGGTGCTCCCGGCAGCGACATTCCGGGCGGACAGGGCGCGTCTTCTGTTGACCCTGCCGCTGCCGGACGCATAGGTTTCGGGGCACCAGCGACCTCAAGTGCGGGTGGAGGGTTTGCCTTGCCGGTCTGTACGAGGTGTGGCCACCGGAACGCCGAGGCCAGCCGGTTCTGTTCCAACTGCGGTGCGCCGCTGCGGCCCGGAGCCGTCGCGGAGCGCGCCTCGGAGACGACCTCGACCATCTCCATCTCCGGTCTCGAGGCGTACGACTCCGAGGTGACCGGGCAGACGCAGATCCCGATGCTCTCCCCGGAGGCACAGGCGGCCGTCGAGGCCCTGCCGCTCGGCTCGGCGCTGCTGGTGGTCCGCCGCGGTCCGAACTCCGGCAGCCGCTTCCTGCTGGACGGTGAGGTCACCACGGCCGGTCGGCACCCGCAGAGCGACATCTTCCTGGACGACGTGACCGTCTCGCGCCGTCACGTGGAGTTCCGTCGCCGGCAGGACGGCTCGTTCACGGTCGCGGACGTCGGCAGCCTCAACGGCACCTACGTCAACCGGGAGCGCATCGACGAGATCGCGCTGACGAACGGCGACGAGGTCCAGATCGGCAAGTACCGCCTGGTCTTCTACGCCAGCCAGCAGGCGGCGGGGATCTGACCCTCGAGGGAGGGCCATGCTTCGGACACCGTCGGGCGGTACCGGATCCTCCGGTACCGCCGGTGCGGAAGGCCGGCTGCTGAGCATCGGAGCGGTGCTCAACGTGCTGCGCGAGGAGTTCCCCGAGGTCACCATCTCCAAGATCCGTTTCCTGGAGGCGGAGGGCCTGGTCGAGCCGCAGCGCACGCCGTCCGGCTACCGCAAGTTCAGCACCGCGGACGTGGAGCGGCTCGGACAGGTGCTGCGGATGCAGCGCGACCACTACCTCCCGCTCAAGGTCATCCGGGAGCAGCTGGACGCCCCGGCCCGGAGCGGGCCCGCACAGCCGGGCGGTGCCCAGGGCCTGGCCGAGGACCTCGTCGGTGAGGAGGCCGCGCCTCCCGCGCCGGTGCGGATCGGCCGCGAGGAGCTGCTCGCCGCGGCCGGGGCGACCGACGGGGAACTGGCCGAGTGGGAGTCCTACGGCCTGGTCGCCGCCCACCCGGACGGTGGATTCGACGCCGATTCCGTGGCCGTCGCCCGGCTCGTGGCGGATCTGGGCCGGTTCGGCCTGGAGCCACGGCACCTGCGTGCCGTCAAGGCCGCCGCGGAGCGCGAGGCCGGTCTGGTCGAACAAGTGGTCGCCCCGCTGCGCAGACACCGCAATCCGCAGACCAGGGCCCATGCCGAGGCCACTGCCCGGGAGCTGGCCGGCCTGTCGGTACGGCTCCACGCGGCCCTCGTCCGCAGCGCCCTGCACCTGCGGGAGCGGTGACGGCGAGTGCCCGACTACCCAAACCTGCCGGGCACGGCCTAGGGTTGCTGTGTGAACGAGCTCGATGTCGTGGGTGTCCGGGTGGAAATGCCCTCCAACCAGCCGATCGTGCTCCTGCGTGAAGTGGGAGGCGACCGCTACCTCCCGATCTGGATCGGACCGGGGGAGGCGACGGCGATCGCCTTCGCCCAGCAGGGCATGGCTCCTGCCCGCCCGCTGACCCACGATCTCTTCAAGGACGTGCTGGACGCGGTCGGACAGCAGCTCTCGGAGGTCCGCATCACGGACCTGCGCGAGGGGGTGTTCTATGCGGAGCTCGTCTTCGCCAGCGGCGTGGAGGTCAGTGCCCGGCCGTCCGACGCCATAGCGCTTGCGCTGCGCACCGGGACGCCGATCTACGGCAGCGACGGGGTGCTCGACGACGCCGGCATCGCGATCCCGGACGAGCAGGAGGACGAGGTGGAGAAGTTCCGCGAGTTCCTCGACCAGATCTCGCCGGAGGACTTCGGCACCAACAGCCAGTGAGGCGGTGCGCGCCGGGTCGACGCGGCGCATTCGAGTAGCTCTTCCCGCTACACGGACACGTAAAACCACTCTCAGGGTGATTATCACTCGGCGTGCCGAGTGTGGCGATCGTTGACGCACCCCGAGCGACTGCCTACCGTCGAGAAGGCAGGTCAAGGACGGAGGTCGGCGTGAGAAGCACGGGCGACGGTACAGCGGTCGGCAGTCCGTATCCGCTGCGCGGGGGAACGGTCGAACCGGTGCCCCGTCATCCCGCCGCAATGGCGGTCACCACTCCGCGGGGGCGGGATTCGGACGGCTCGGTGCCCTCGGGCGGCACGGAGAACATCGGCTACCGGGGGCCGACGGCGTGCGCCGCCGCCGGCATCACCTATCGGCAGCTCGACTACTGGGCGCGCACCGGGCTCGTCGAGCCCAGCGTGCGGCCCGCCTACGGGTCGGGCAGCCAGCGGCTCTACAGCTTCCGGGACGTCGTCGTCCTGAAGATCGTCAAACGGCTCCTGGACACCGGGGTGTCCCTGCAGAACATCCGCACCGCCGTCCAGCACCTGCGCACGCGCGGGATGGACGACCTGGCGCAGATGACGCTGATGAGCGACGGCGCCACGGTGTACGAGTGCACCTCGCCCGACGAGGTCGTCGACCTTCTCCAGGGCGGCCAGGGCGTCTTCGGGATCGCCGTGGGCGTCGTCTGGCGCGACGTGGAGAGCGCGCTCGCGAAGCTGCACGGAGAGCGCGTGGACACCGGCGAGACGCTCGCGGGCCACAACCCCGCCGACGAGCTGGCACGCCGCCGCAACCGGGCCGGCTGACCGGCCGCCCGGCCGGGCTCCGCCACGGGCCGGCGCGATTGTCAGTGGGGTGCGGCAGCATCGTGCTGTGAGACGAGCGCCGACGATCCTGCACCTGGACATGGACGCCTTCTACGCCTCGGCGGAGCAGGCGGCCAAGCCCAGTCTGCGCGGGAAGCCCGTGGTGGTCGGCGGCATCGGCCCCCGCGGGGTGGTGGCCACGGCCTCGTACGAGGCACGGGTCTTCGGGGTCCACTCGGCGATGGCGACGGCCCAGGCCCGCAGGCTCTGCCCGAACGCCGCCTACCTCACCCCGCGGTTCACCCTGTACCGGCAGGTCAGCGAGGTGGTCATGGGCCTGCTGGGCGAGCTGTCGCCACTGGTGGAGCCGCTGAGTCTGGACGAGGCCTTCGTGGACCTGGAGGCGGGTGGGGTGGAGCCCTCCTCGGCCGCCGCGCGGGCCGTGGGCGAGCGGCTGCGCCGTGACATCAGGGCGGCCACGGGGCTCAGCGGGTCGGTGGGGCTCGCCGGGTCCAAGATGATGGCGAAGATCGCCTCCGAGCAGGCGAAGCCCGACGGCCTGGTGTGCATAGAGCCCGGCACCGAGCAGGAGATCCTGGGTCCGATGTCGGTGCGCGTCATTCCGGGCGTCGGCCCCGCCACTGCCGAAACGTTGCGCCGTGCCGGGATCACCACCGTGGCCGAGATCGCCGAGGCCGGTGAGGACGAGCTGGTGAGGCTGCTGGGCAAGGCCCACGGCAGCGGGCTGTACGTGCTGGCCACCGGGGGTGACGAGCGGCCCGTCGTCGCGGAGCGGGACGCCAAGTCGGTGTCCGTGGAGGACACCTTCGCCGAGGACCTCACCGATCGCACCCGGGTGCAGCTGGAGCTCGCCCGCCTCGCCGACCGCTGCGTGCGGCGGCTGCGCGGCGCCGGGCGCAGCGGGCGCACTGTGGTCATCAAGGTGCGGCGCTACGACTTCTCGACCCTCACGCGCTCGGAGACGCTGCGCGGGCCGACGGACGACCCCGTGGTCGTGCGGGAGGCGGCCGCCCGGCTGCTGGACGGGGTGGACACCACGGCCGGGGTGCGGCTGCTGGGGGTCGGTGTCTCCGGGCTCGCGGACTACACCCAGGAGGACCTCTTCGCCCAGGCGGCCGGCGGCACGGCCGAGGGCGAGGAGGCGCCGGAGCGGGAGCAGGAGGAGGCCGCGGAGGAGGCGGCACGGCCCCGCCAGTGGCTGCCGGGGCTGGACGTGCGGCACGCGGAGTTCGGGGCCGGCTGGGTCCAGGGCAGCGGCGTCGGCCGGGTCACGGTCCGCTTCGAGGAGCCCTGGTCCGAAGGGCCCGGCAGGGTGCGGACGTTCGCCGTCGACGACCCGGCGCTGGAGCACGCCGATCCGCTGCCGCTCGTCCGGCCCGCGGAGGATCAGCCGCCGGAATCGCCGGAGGCACCGTCGTCCGGGGGGATGGCGAGCCCGTAGTGCCGGTAGAGCCGCAGTTCCTGCTCGGGGGAGAGGTGGCGGCCGGCGCCGATGTCCGGGGCGCTCCTGATCAGGGCCCGCGCGTAGGGGACGTGCAGCCCCTCGCCGTCGGCCCGGCTCGGCTGCAGCGGCACCAGGGCGTCGCGGCTGAACAGCCCGGTGCGCACGGCGGCCCACTCCGGCTCGCCGGTCGCGTCGTCGAGGTACACCTCGTCCACCGTGCCGATCCGCATGCCGTCACGGTCGAAGGCCTTGCGGCCGATCAGGCTCCGGGGGTCGACGTCCGTCTGCACGGCCTTCCTCCTGTTTCCTCCCGCCTGGCGCACCTGCCACCAACCAAAAGCCACAAAGCGGGAAGTGGCCACTTGGGCGCTCCCGTCGGCAAATTCTCGCTGGTAGGCTGGCCAGTGGCCGCAGACCCTGTGCGGGAGAGTCCTCCGATGCCCCCAGGGGCGGTCCCGGAGGCGCCGAAGGAGCAAATCCTCCCCGGAATCTCTCAGGCACCCCGTACCGCACGGACGAGGCCACTCTGGAAAGCAGGGCGGGTCCGGTCCGGCAGTACTCCGAGCCCTTCCTCACCGACGGTGAAAGCCGGGTACTGCACCGCCCGGTGAAGCTCTCAGGTTGCGATGACAGAGGGGGAGGCCGTCCGGGTACCCGCGCCGTGGTACCCCTCGCAGGTCGCAATGACCAGGAGGCCTCCGCAGATGACCGCCCACCGCATCTCCCTCTCCGACCTGGAGCGCGGCACTCCCTTCGAGGACCGTCACATAGGGCCCGACCCCGGGGCGCGGGCCAAGATGCTCGCCCAGGTCGGCTTCGGCTCCCTCGACGAGCTCACCGCCGCCGCCGTCCCGGAAGTGATCAAGAGCGCCGGGGCGCTGGGCCTCCCGGCCGCCCGCACCGAGCCCGAGGTCCTCGCCGAGTTGCGCTCGCTCGCGAGCCGCAACCAGGTGCTCGCCCCCATGATCGGCCTCGGCTACCACGGCACGTTCACCCCGCCGGTGATCCTGCGCAACGTCATGGAGAACCCCGCCTGGTACACGGCCTACACGCCGTACCAGCCGGAGATCTCCCAGGGCCGGCTGGAGGCCCTGCTCAACTTCCAGACCGTCGTGGCCGAGCTGACCGGTCTGCCCACCTCCGGCGCCTCCCTGCTCGACGAGGGCACCGCGGCGGCCGAGGCCATGGCGCTGTCCCGGCGCATGGGCAAGGTCAAGGACGGGGTCTTCCTCGTCGACGCGGACGCCCTGCCGCAGACCGTCGCGGTGATCGAGACCCGTGCCGAGCCGACCGGCGTCGAGGTCGTCGTCGCGGACCTGTCGGCGGGCATCCCCGAGGAGATCGCCGGCCGCGGCGTCTTCGGCGTGCTGCTGCAGTACCCGGGCGCCTCCGGTGCCGTGCGCGATCTGCGCCCCGTCATCGAGCAGGCCCACGGGCTCGGCGCCGTCGTCACCGTCGCGGCCGACCTGCTCGCCCTGACCCTGCTCACCCCGCCCGGCGAGCTCGGCGCCGACATCGCCGTCGGCACCACCCAGCGCTTCGGCGTGCCCATGGGCTTCGGCGGCCCGCACGCCGGATACATGGCCGTCCGCGAGAAGTTCGCCCGCAGCCTCCCCGGCCGCCTGGTCGGCGTCTCCGTCGACGCCGACGGCAACAAGGCCTACCGCCTGGCCCTGCAGACCCGCGAGCAGCACATCCGCCGCGAGAAGGCCACCAGCAACATCTGCACCGCCCAGGTGCTCCTGGCCGTCATGGCCGGCATGTACGCGGTCTACCACGGGCCCGAGGGCCTGGCCGCCATCGCGCGCCGCACCCACCGCTACGCCGTCCTCCTCGCCGAGGGCCTGCGGGCCGCGGGCGTCGAGGTCGTGCACGGCGCGTACTTCGACACCCTGACCGTGCGCGTCCCCGGCCGCGCCGCCGAGGTCGTCGGCGCCGCCCGCGAGCGCGGCGTCAACCTGCGCCTGACGGACGCCGACCACGTCGGCATCGCCTGCGACGAGACCACCACGCGGGACCGTCTGGCCTCCGTGTGGGCCGCGTTCGGCGTGGAGGCCGACATCGAGGCGCTGGACGCGGCCACCGCGGACACCCTCCCCGAGAGCCTGCTGCGCACCGACGAGTACCTCACGCACCCGGTCTTCCACCAGCACCGCTCCGAGACGGCGATGCTGCGCTACCTGCGCCGCCTCGCCGACCGCGACTACGCCCTGGACCGGGGCATGATCCCGCTCGGCTCGTGCACGATGAAGCTCAACGCCACCACCGAGATGGAACCGGTCACCTGGCCCGAGTTCGGCGCGCTGCACCCCTTCGTGCCCGCCGAGCAGGCCGAGGGCTACCTCACGCTCATCACCGAGCTCGAGGAGCGGCTCGCCGAGGTCACCGGCTACGCCAAGGTGTCCCTCCAGCCCAACGCGGGCTCCCAGGGCGAACTCGCGGGCCTGCTGGCCGTCCGCGCCTACCACCGCGCCAACGGCGACGCGCAGCGCACCGTCTGCCTCATCCCCTCCTCCGCGCACGGCACCAACGCGGCCAGCGCGGTGATGGCGGGCATGAAGGTCGTCGTGGTGAAGACCGCCGACGACGGCGAGGTCGACGTCCAGGACCTGCGCGCCAAGATCGAGCAGTACCGCGCCGAGCTGGCCGTGCTGATGATCACCTACCCGTCCACGCACGGCGTCTTCGAGGAGCACGTCGCGGATATCTGCGCGGCCGTGCACGAGGCCGGCGGCCAGGTGTACGTGGACGGGGCGAACCTCAACGCCCTGGTGGGCCTGGCCCGGCCGGGCGAGTTCGGCGGCGACGTCTCGCACCTGAACCTGCACAAGACCTTCTGCATCCCGCACGGCGGCGGCGGTCCGGGCGTCGGCCCGGTGGCCGTCCGCGCCCACCTCGCCCCCTACCTGCCCAACCACCCGCTGCAGCCGGCCGCCGGTCCGGCCACCGGCGTCGGACCGATCTCGGCCGCGCCCTGGGGCTCCGCCGGCATCCTGCCGATCTCCTGGGCATACGTACGGCTGATGGGCGCCGAGGGCCTCAAGCGCGCCACGCAGGTGGCCGTGCTGGGCGCCAACTACATCGCCAAGCGCCTGGAGCCGCACTACCCCGTGCTCTACACCGGCCCGGCCGGCCTGGTCGCGCACGAGTGCATCGTGGACCTGCGCCCGCTGACCAAGGCGACCGGCGTGAGCGTCGACGACGTGGCCAAGCGCCTGATCGACTACGGCTTCCACGCGCCGACCATGTCCTTCCCGGTGGCCGGCACGCTGATGATCGAGCCGACGGAGAGCGAGGACCTCGTCGAGCTGGACCGGTTCTGCGACGCCATGATCGAGATCCGTGCCGAGATCGAGAAGGTCGGCTCGGGCGAGTGGGACAAGGACGACAACCCGCTGCGCAACGCCCCGCACACCGCGGCCTCGGTCACCGGTGCCTGGGAGCACCCGTACACCCGCGAGGAGGCGGCCTTCCCCGCCGGGGTGACGGCGGCCGACAAGTACTGGCCGCCGGTGCGCCGCGTGGACGGTGCGTACGGCGACCGCAACCTCGTCTGCTCCTGCCCGCCGCTCGACGCCTACGAGGGCTGAGCAACACGGCGGTGCGGCGCGGCTGATGCGCGTCGGGGCCGGTTCGGCGATCTTCGCCGGGCCGGCCCCTTATGTGTTTCCGGGTGTCATGTGCAGGTGCGATGGGTAGTGCTGCGCTAGGCAGCCGTCACCACGTGGTCGGCGCCGAGCGGCCGGTGCGGGGCGATGATCTGCCCGTCCGGCAGCAGCTCACCGGTGTCCTCGAAGCAGAGGACGCCGTTGCACAGCAGGCTCCAGCCCTGTTCCGGGAAGTGCGCCACGAGCTGGGCGGCCTCCCGGTCGGCGGAGTCGGCTGACGGGCACGTGGGCTGGTGCTGGCACATGGCAGGGATCTTTCGCTGTGGTGTCGTGACTGTCCTGCGGCTCGATGCGGTGGTCATGCCGCCCCCCGTTGCATTCGTCGGTCGATCCCAGTGTTGCCCTGTGAGCGGAATTCCGCAGGCATTTCCCTGTGGTGCTCCTCACAGGGTGAGGACGCATCACCCGTGCGGGGGGTTGCGGCCAACACGGCGGTCCCTTCGGGGGGTTCGCGATGGCCGCGGTGGGCTAGCCCGGTCGGGGGAGCACGGCGCAGTGCCCCGTGGCCCGTGGGCCCGCGGGGCACTTCTGCGGCGGGTGCGCCGGTCAGGCGGAGGTCTTCAGCAGCGGGGCCGGCGTGAGCCGCAGGGTGAGCACGGGCAGCAGATCGGCGACGCAGTGCGGGCGGTGGGCGGCGATGCCGGGCGGGGCGGGGGCGAGGGGCACCAGCAGGTCGCCCGGGGCGAGCACGCCCGACGAGGCCTCGGCCGTGATGTCGCCGTGCAGCCAGAGGGTGAGCATGTAGAGCCCCGGAACGGACAGCAGCCTCGGCTGGTAGGGCGACGTCAGCTCCTCCGCCTGGTGCAGGGCCAGTTCGGTGGAGGCGAGGTAGGGGCCCTCGAAGAAGTGGGAGAACGCCCAGCCGTCCGGGGTGAGCATGGTCTCGGCCGCGGCGATCGCCCGTCCGCCGCCCCGGATCAGGAAGCGCCAGCCCGTCAGCCGGGACCGGGGCGCCCCGCCGCGGGGCGCGACCGGCTCCAGCACGTGGACGGGCAGCGGCAGTTCGGGGGTGAGGGCCGTCTGTGCGGCCTTCAGCGACGGGGTGCGTGCCGCACGGACGGCGGTCGGGGAACCGAGGGCCGCGCGGACACTGCGGAGGGCGGGTGCGGGGGCAGGGGGGACGTGCAGCGGCATGGGGGTCGCCTCTCGCTTCGGGAGACACGCGGGGGTGCTGGGCAGGTGCGACGACGCTGTCAGAAGGGGTCAGAGGGGGGCCGGACCGGCTTCCGGGGCGCCTGCTCTCTGCCTCACCCCGGAGTTTATACGACACGTGTTCACGCAGTGTTTCGGCTAGCTGTCCGCAGCATTTCCGGCAAGAGGAAATCAGGGCCTCTTTTCGGGGTGGTTTCGGTGATTATGCCGCAATATCGCACCCATGGCCTCGGGCTTTTCCCGGACGGTGGTCGGCCGGATCTCGTCGGTGTTTATCACCAGCGCATTGCCGGGCAACTGCCGACCACCCGTATGCCGACGGAATGTGCCGGAGTGCGCATGGTGCAGAGCCTATCGGGTATCCGGCTCCGGCGAGGCGTTATCGATCGTCCCGCTGGGCATCATCGACCGTGACAAGGGCGGCGCCGCCGCGGGCGACCCGTTTGAGGAGGGACGCTTGAATGGGTGAGAAGGTCGCGGCCGAGGGGTTCGGCCCCGCCGACCCGCAGCGCCACCGGGACAAGCTCCGACAGTGCCTGGAAGCGTTGGCGAGACTGCTGGAGGAGAAGCGGTTTGACCGGCCCCGGAATCTCATGGGGCTGGAGATCGAGCTGAATCTCGCGGGCTCCGACGGCATGCCGAGCATGATGAATGCCGAGGTGCTCGAGCGGATCGCGAGCCGGGATTTCCAGACCGAACTCGGACAGTTCAACCTGGAAGTGAATATTGTGCCGCACCGGCTGTCCGGCCGGGTTCTCGATCAGCTTGCCGAGGAGCTGCGCACCGGCCTCGCCTATGCCGACCGCAGGGCCATGGAGCTCGATTCCGGAATCGTGATGATCGGTATTCTTCCGACTCTCACCCGCCGGCACGCGGTCTCCGCCAATCTTTCCGCGGCCGACCGGTACTCCCTGCTCAACGAGCAGATCCTGGCCGCCCGCGGCGAGTACTTCACCATCGACATCGACGGAATCGAGCGGCTCACCTGCACGGCCGGGTCGATCGTCACCGAAGCCGCCTGCACCTCCGTGCAGTTGCACCTGCAGGTGACTCCCGGCCGGTTCGCCGCGGTGTGGAACGCGGCGCAGGCCGTCGCCGCCGCACAGATCGCCGTCGGCGCCAACTCCCCCTTCCTCTTCGGCCGGGAGCTGTGGCGCGAGTCGCGGCCGCCGCTGTTCGTCCAGTCCACCGACACCCGCCCGCCCGAGCTCCAGGCCCAGGGCGTGCGGCCGCGCACCTGGTTCGGCGAGCGCTGGATCGGCGACGCCTTCGAACTCTTCGAGGAGAACCTGCGCTTCTTCCCCCCGCTGCTGCCCATCTCCGACGACGAGGACCCGCTGCGGGTGCTGGACGAGGGCGGGGTGCCCCGGCTCTCGGAGCTCTCCCTGCACAACGGCACGGTCTACCGCTGGAACCGGCCCGTCTACGGGGTCGCCGACGGCGTCCCCCACCTCCGCGTGGAGAACCGGGTGCTGCCCGCGGGCCCCACCGTCACCGACGTCATCGCCAACGCGGCCTTCTACTACGGGGTGGTCAGGGGACTGGCCGAGGAGCCGCGGCCGGTGTGGTCCCGGCTGCCGTTCGCCGTCGCCGGCGACAACTTCGACGTGGCCTGCCGGCACGGCATCGACTCCGCGCTGCGCTGGCCGCGGGCGGGCCGCACCGGCACGCTCGCCCGTGTCCCGGCCGTCCGCCTGGTCCTCGACGAACTGCTGCCGCTGGCCGCGGCCGGGCTGGACGCCTGGGGCGTCGAGCCCGCCGACCGCGACCGCTACCTCGGTGTCATCGAGGAGCGTTGCCGGCGCCGCGTGAACGGCGCCTCCTGGCAGGCGGCGGCCTACCACCGGGCCCGGGAGCGCGGGCTGGACCGCGAGGAGGCCCTCGCCGTCACCACGCGCCGCTACTGCGAACTGATGCGGACCGGCGAGCCCGTCCACACCTGGCCCGCGGGGGCCGGGGACTGACCCCGCCGGTACGGACACGGAGCACCCCCTGTCGTACGGGCCCCCGCGTGTCCGGCAAGCTGTGACGATCGTGGTGAGCAGCTGACGGCGGAGGCGGATGTGCGGCAGGACGCGAGGGACGGCGCGGGCGGCCGGCCGGAGGCCCTGTCCGGCCCGGCGCCGGCCGGGGTGCCGGGGCGGCGGACACTGCGTACCGAGATGCTGCTGGTCCTGGCCCTGTCGCTGGGGGCCAGCGGGGTCTCGGCCGTGATCAGTTTCGTGGGTTCCGTCACCCGCCCCGGCGCGCTCGCGAACCAGGCCGCCACTCTCAACGCCTCGCACGCCCCCGGCCGCCCCTGGCTCGACCTGACGTGGCAGGTCTTCGGCATCGCCACCGCCCTCGTGCCCGTCCTCCTGGTGGCCCACCTGCTGCAGCGCGAGGGCGTGGACGGCCTGCGTGCCGTCGGCTTCGACCGCCGCCGTCCGGCGTCCGACCTGGGGCGCGGTGCGGCCGTCGCGGCCGTCGTCGGCGGGACGGGGCTGCTGTTCTACCTGGCCACCCGGGCTGCGGGGGTCAACCTGACCGTGGTGCCCGAGGCGCTGCCGCACGTGTGGTGGAAGATCCCGGTGCTGATCGCCTCGGCCGTGCAGAACGCGGTGCTCGAGGAGGTCGTGGTCGTCGGCTATCTGCTGCGCAGGCTGGGGCAGTTGGGCTGGACGCCGGCCGCCGCGCTGGCGGCGAGCGCGGTGCTGCGCGGCTCGTACCACCTGTACCAGGGGATCGGCGGGATGGTCGGGAACATGGTGATGGGCGTGCTCTTCGTCCTGCTCTACCGGCGGTGGGGGCGGGTCGGGCCGCTGGTCGCCGCGCACGCGCTGATCGACACGGTGGCCTTCGTCGGGTACGCGCTGCTCGTCGGCAAGGTGGGCTGGCTGCCCCACCCCTGACCCGCCCCTCCGCGGTGGGAGTTCAGACCAGCAGGTCGCCCTCGACGGTGGTGACGGCGGTGCCGGTCAGCAGCGTCCGCTCGCCGCGCAGCGTGGTGCGTACGAGGCCGGTGCGGCGGGAGGCCTGCAGGCCCGTCAGCTCGTCGAGGCCCAGGCGGGCGGACCAGAAGGGGGCCAGTGCGGTGTGTGCGCTGCCGGTGACGTGGTCCTCGTCGACGCCGACGTTGGGGAAGAAGCAACGCGAGACGTAGTCGTAGCCGCGCGACGGGTCCTCGGCCCGGGCGGTGGCGATGATGCCGCGGCGCGAGTGCCGGCCGAGCGCCCGGAAGTCGGGGGCCAGGGCGCGGACGGACTTCTCGTCGGGCAGCTCGACCAGCAGGTCCCCGATGTGCTCGCTGGTGTCGTGGACGCCGGCCGGCTCGGCGCCGAGGGCGGCGGCCACGCCGTCGGGGACGGGGACCGGGGTGAGGCGTGAGGTCGGGAAGTCCAGGGTGATCGAGCCGTCCTCGTGGGCGGTGGCGGCCAGGATGCCGCAGCGGGCCGCGAAGCGGACCGTGCCGGTGGCGGCGCCGGTGGTGTGCAGGACATGTGCCGTGGCGAGTGTGGCGTGGCCGCACATGTCGACCTCGGCGACGGGGGTGAACCAGCGCAGCGCCCAGTCGGCCCCGCCGCCGTCGGGGAGGCGGTGGGCGAAGGCGGTCTCGGGGTGGTTGACCTCGGCGGCGATCTGCTGGAGCCGGGTGTCGTCGGGGAAGGTCCCCGTGTCGAAGAGCAGGACCCCGGCCGGGTTGCCGGCGAAGGGGCGGTCGGTGAAGGCGTCGACGATTCGCATCCGCATGGCCGGAGCGTAGAAGGCCGACAAGGCCGCAGGCCAAGGCCAATCCGCGAAATCTGGACCCGTTTGCGGGGCGCCCTCCGGGTGCCGGCGTGCGGGAAGGGTGTTGCCATGCGATCGGTTCCGATATATCGTCGAGGTATCGCGAGAACATCGCGACAGATCATCGATGGAAGGAAGTGCAAGGATGCGTTCTCACCATTACGAGCACGGGGGGCCCGGCCATCAGGGGCGGGGGGACTTCGGCGGACGGCGTGCCTTCGGGCCGTTCGGACCGCCCTTCGGGGGCCCGCCGTTCGGCGGCCGGGGGCGGGGCGGACCGGGCGGCAGGGCGCGGCGCGGGGACGTCCGTGCGTCGATCCTGGCGCTGCTCAAGGACCGGCCCATGCACGGCTACGAGATGATCCAGGAGATCGCCGAGCGCAGCGGGGGCACCTGGAAGCCGAGCCCCGGCTCGGTCTACCCCACGCTCCAGCTGCTGGAGGACGAGGGCCTGATCGTCAGTGAGAGCGAGGGCGGCAAGAAGCTGTTCACGCTCACCGAGCAGGGCCGCACCGAGGCGGACGCGGGGTCCCAGGCGCCCTGGGAAGAGGCCGGGCGCGGCGTCGACTGGGAGACGATGAAGGAGATCCGGCAGGCCGGTTACGGGCTGATGGAGGCCTTCGGCCAGGTCTGGCGGACGGGCAGTGCCGATCAGCGGCAGAAGGCCATGACCGTCATCAACGACGCACGCAAGAAGCTCTACCTGATCCTCGCCGACGAAGGCTGAGGGCCCGGGCGGCGAACGGATGAGGGTGCCCCCGCGGACCGCCGCGGGGGCACCCTCTCGCCGTGTCCCGTTGACCGGGCGGCGGCACGCGGCCAGACTCCGGCAACCGCATCCGACAGAAACGGAGCGCCCGCCATGGCCTTGCGCATCCGCTGCAGACGCCGGAGACACCTCGCCGTCCCCCTGGCGGCCGTCGCCCTCTGCGCCGCGTCCGTCACCCTCGTACCGGCAGCGACCGGCGCACCCGAACCGCTCTACCGCAACGCCCGCGCGGCCACGGACGACCGCGTACGGGACCTGCTGCACCGGATGACGCTCGACGAGAAGATCGGCCAGCTGCAGCAGATCGCCGTGGACCGTCTGCAGGGCGACTGCCGGGGCGGCGGAGGGGAGTTGACGGAGAGCTGCATGAAGACCGTGCTGCAGGACTGCGCGGTCGGATCGGTGCTCTCGGGCGGCGGGATGGGGCCGCCGGTCAACACCCCTGCGGACTGGGCCCGCATGGTCGATGCCGTCCAACGGTACGCAGTGGACCGCAGTCGGCTGCACGTGCCCGTCCTCTACGGCATCGACGCGGTCCACGGACACAACAACGTCCTCGGCGCCACCGTCTTCCCCCACCAGCTCGGCCTCGCGGCGGCCTGGGACCCGGGGCTCGTCCGCGACTCCGCCGCGGCGACCGCCCGTGCCGTCGCCGCGACGGGCATCGACTGGGACTTCGCCCCGGTCGCCGACGTGGCCCGCGACCGGCGCTGGGGGAGGTACTACGAGACCTACGGCGAGGACCCCCTCCTCGCCGGCACGCTCGCCGCCGCGAGCGTGCAGGGACTCCAGGGTGCCCGGGGCGCCAAACGGATCGCAGCCACCGTCAAGCACTTCGGCGGCTACTCCGTGCCTGCCAACGGTCACGACCGGGTCCCCGCCGACGTCTCCCTGCGCACGCTCCACGACACGCTGCTGCCGCCCTACCGCACCGCGGTCGGGGCGGGTGCGAGGACCGTGATGGTCAACTCCGGTGCGGTCAACGGCGTACCGGCCACCGCCTCCCGCTACCTGCTCACCACTGTGCTCCGGCAGCAGTGGGGATTCACCGGTGTGACCGTCTCGGACTGGCAGGACGTCCGGGCCCTCCGGGACCAGTACAAGGTGGCCGCGGACTACCCCCATGCCGTCGCACTCGCCGTCGGTGCAGGCGTCGACATGGCGATGGAGCCGTACGAAGCACGCGAGTTCAGTGACGCACTGCGCACGGCAGTACAGAACGGTCTGGTCTCCCGGGCGCGCATCGACGAAGCGGCCGGACGCGTGCTCCGGCTCAAATTCGAGCTCGGTCTGTTCGAGCATCCTTTTGTCGACGTCTCGCGCGCAAACACCGAAGTTCTCGGCACCGGCAGGGAGACGGCCCGGCGCGCTGCCGCCGCCTCGCAGGTGCTGCTCCGGAACGAGAAGGACGTCCTGCCGTTCGGCCCCGCGGTCCGCAGGATCGTCGTCGCCGGTCCCTATGCGGACGACATCGACGACCAGGCGGGCGGCTGGACCGTCGGCTGGCAGCGGGTGCCCGCCGGGGTGAAGCTGCCCGGCACCACGGTGCTCCGGGGCATCGAGGAAGCCGCACCCGCCGGGACGCAGATCGTGCACGCCGAGGACGACGCCGACGCCGCGGCGCAGGCCCGCACGGCCGATGCGGCCGTCGTCGTGGTCGGCGAGAGGGCGGGGGCCGAGGGCGGAGCCGACAGCCCGCGCCCCGAACTTTCGCCGGATCAGCAGGCATTGGTGAAGTCCCTCAGGGCGAGCGGCAGACCGGTCGTCGTCGTGGTGATCGCCGGGCGGCCGCTGACGCTGGGCGACGCCGACGGCACCGAGGGCCTGCTGATGTCCTGGCTGCCCGGCACCGAGGGCGGGCACGCGGTCGCCGACGTGCTGTTCGGCCGGGTGAACCCGGCCGGGCGGCTGCCGGTGTCCTGGCCCAGGAGGACCGGCAACGACCCGCTGTACTACCAGCAGCTGCCCGGGACGAACTCGGGCGCCGAGTCCGGGCACGACGTGGCCTACGACTTCGGTGACGGACTGTCCTACACACGTTTCGCCTTCGACGGCATCGGCGCCGACGCGGCCTCGGTACCGGCGGGCGCGCCGGTGCGGGTGAGCGTGCAGGTGAGCAACACCGGTGCACGCGAAGGCGACTTGGTCGTCCCCGTGTACGTGTCCCGTCCGGTGAGCGACGTGCTCGCCCCGCCGCGCAGGCTTGCCGCCTTCGCCAGAGTGCACCTGAGGGCGGGGGAACGGGCCACCGTACGGCTCGCCGTCCCGGCCGCCACGCTGGCGGTGACCCCGGGCGACATCGACGGTTCCGGACCGCCGCGCGTCGAGCGGGGCGCGTACGCGTTCACGGCCGGAGGCCGCACGGTGAGCGTGGACGTCACGTAGAACGTCACCTGCTCCGGCGGCGCACGTCTCCTCCTCAAGTATGAGGTCCGGGGTATCCGTCCCCAACTGTCGTCGGATGCGCGAATGCTCCCCCTCGGGGATGACCGGACGGCGCGGGACTGATGGGGTGGGAGGGTGCAAAGCCGTACACCTGACACCCGACGCCCCCGGGCCACGTGCGAGCGACCGCTGAGCGCGGAACTGGCCTCGGCGGTTGCGGGTGCCCGCAGACGGGCCGCACGGGACGGCGACCGGCAGACCGACACCGCGCATCTGCTGCACACGCTCCTCGAGTCCGACCCCGCGGCACGGCTCGCCTTCGACGGAGGACCGGCGCAGGTCGCCCGGCTGCTCGGCTATCTCGTCCAGCGCACCATCGGTTACGGGCTGCGGTGGAGCGGCACCGTGGAGGAGTCCGGCGCCCTGCCCGCCGGCGGAATGTCCGGCTGGTCGCCGGCCGCGGCGGCCGCGCTGCGCAGAGCGCACGACCGGGCCCGCGCGCGGGGCGCCGCACAGGTGGAGGGGACCGACCTGCTGGCGGCTCTCGTACGCGACCCCGGCTGCCGGGCCGTCGACGTGCTGCACCGGGCCGGCGTGGACACCGACCGGCTGGGGGCGCGGCTGGGGTGTGAGTAGCACCCAACACTGCCAACACCCGCCATGAGCAATGGGGATGACACCCCTGTCGCTCGCCCGCCCACTGCTGCCATGATGCGGCGGTGCGCGCGTCTCGTGGCAGAAGTACGGGTCTGGTGATGGCCCTGGTGTCCGCATGTGCCTTCGGAGGGTCGGGAGTTGCGGCCAAACCGCTGATCGAGGCGGGGCTGGGACCGCTCCAGGTGGTGTGGATACGGGTGGCGGGCGCCGCGCTGCTCGTCCTGCCCGTCGCCTGGCGCCACCGCTCCCTGGCGCGACGCCGCCCTGCCCTGCTCGCCGGCTTCGGGCTGCTGGGCGTCGCGGGCGTCCAGGTCTGCTACTTCGCCGCGCTGTCCCGGATACCCGTCGGGGTGGCCGTCCTTGTCGAGTACCTCGGTCCGCCGCTGCTGCTGTGCTGGATGCGGTTCGTGGGGCGCAGGCCGGTGAGCCGGGGCGCGGTGGCGGGAGTCGTCCTCGCGGTCGGCGGGCTGAGCTGCGTCGTCGAAGTGTGGTCCGGGCTGCGCTTCGATGCGGCCGGCCTGCTGGCGGCAGGGGGCGCGGCCTGCTGCATGGTCGGCTACTTCCTCCTGGCCGACCACGGCGGCTCCGGCGCCGATGCCGCCGATCCGGTCGGCGTCATCGCGTTCGGACTGCTCGTCGGCGCCGTGCTGTTGACGGTCGTGGCGCACCCCTGGGACATGGACTGGGCGATTCTCTCGGGCCCCGCGGATCTCGGCGGGAGGCGGGTGCCGTGCGTGCTGCTGGTCGCCTGGCTGGTGCTCCTGGCGACCGTCGTCGCCTACTTCACCGGCGTCCTCTCCGTGCGCCGGCTCTCTCCGCAGGTGGCCGGGGTCGTGGCCTATCTGGAGGCGGTGGTCGCGACGGTGCTGGCGTGGCTGCTGCTGGACGAGCACCTGGCCGCCCCGCAGATCGTGGGCGGCGTCCTGGTGCTGACGGGGGCGTTCATCGCGCAGACCGCAGCCCCGAGGCGGGCGTCCCCGGGGCCGGTGGCAGGGGGAGGGCGGACGGCGCCGGACGCGCAGAGTCACGGGATGGGGGTTTCGAACGGATAGCCGCCTCCACCCCTACCTCCACCTCCACCCGCAGCTCTTGCTCAGCGTCCGGGCAGGTACTCCGGCACCGGGATCCCGGGGGCCAGGTCCTCCGCGGGTATCGGCGTGCCGTAATGCGTGGAGACCGGCACCACTCCGCTCCAGTGGGGGAGCGCGAGGTCCTCGGGATCGTCGCCGGGCCCGGCGTTCCGCACCTTGGCCGAGACCTCCGCAAGATCGATCCGCAGCACGGCCGTCGCAGCGAGCTCCTTGGCCGTCGGCGGCCGCGAGTCCGCGGCCCGGCCCGGCACGACCTGGTCCACCAGTGCGTTGAGAGCGGCGGTCAGCTCGGCCTCGTCGGTGACCCGCCGGGCCGTGCCGTGCACCACGACCGAGCGGTAGTTGAGGCTGTGGTGGAAGGCGGAGCGCGCCAGGACGATCCCGTCGAGGTGCGTCACGGTCACGCACACCGGCATCCCGGGGTCCTCGGCCCGGCCGGCGGCGTGCAGCGGCCGGGACCCGGTCGAGCCGTGGACGTAGAGGCGCTCGCCGATCCGGCCGTAGAGCGTGGGCAGCACGACGGGGGCGCCGTCGCGCACGAAACCGAGATGGCAGATGTACCCCGCATCGAGGATCGCGTGGACCGACTCCCGGTCGTAGGAGGTGCGGTCGCGGTAGCGCGAGGGCGTGGTGCGCTCGGTCCGCTCGTACGGCTCGTGCGACGCGGGCCGGGTGGCCGGCCCGGCGACCGTGGAAGAAGCCATTGCGATCTCCATTGCACTAGTGCATACTCGTGTTTGTGCTAGGAGAGTATCGGATCGAAGGTCGTCGCGCAGTGGAGATTTCCGCGAGCGTGGAGCGCGCTGTCGGGGCGGGCCGACTCGCGCCGGGCGAACTGCTCCCGCCCATGCGGGAGTTGGCCGTCGAGCTCGGCGTCAATCCCAACACGGTGGCCGCCGCCTACCGGACGCTGCGCGAGCGCGGAGTGATCGAGACGGCGGGGCGGCGCGGCAGCCGGGTGCGCCCCCGCCCGGCCAGCACTCCGCGGGATCTCATCCGGGTCGAGGCACCGGAGGGCGTGCGGGACGTCTCGACGGGCAACCCCGACCCCGCGCTGCTGCCCCCGCTCGGCGAGGCCCTCGCGGCGGCTGCCGTCAGGGCGTCGCGCAGCCCCGTGCTCTACGGCGAGGACGCCGTGGACACAGAGCTGGAGCGGGCGGCCCGGGCGGCCTTTGCGGAGGACGGCCTTCCGGACGGGCCGATAGCGGTCACCTCGGGGGCGCTGGACGCCATCGAGCGGCTGCTGGCGGCCCACTTGAGGCCCGGGGACGCCGTCGCCGTGGAGGATCCGGGCTGGGGCAGCCTGCTCGATCTCGTCCCGGCGCTCGGGCTGCGGCCCGTCCCCGTCGCCGTCGACGACGATGGCCCGCTGCCCGGGGAGGCGGACCGGGCGCTGCGGCAGGGGGCGCGGGCGCTGGTGGTCACCGACCGGGCGCAGAATCCCACGGGCGCGGCCGTGAGCGAGGCGCGGGCCCGCGAGCTGCGGTCGGTGCTCGCCGCCCACCCCGACGTGCTTCTCGTCGAGGACGACCACGGCCACGGCATCGTCGACCTGCCCCTGTTCCCTCTCGCCGGGGCCACCCGTCACTGGGCGCTCGTCCGGTCCTTCGCCAAGGCCTACGGGCCCGACCTCCGGATAGCGGTGCTCACGGGCGATGCCGTGACCGTCGACCGGGTGCGGGGGCGGCAGCGCCTGGGCCCCGGCTGGGTCAGTCACCTGCTGCAGGACGCGGTGCTGCACCTCTGGCGCTCCGGGGCGGTCGACGAGGCGGCGGTCGCCGCTTCGTACGGGCAGCGCCGGGAAGCACTGATAACGGCCTTGCGGGAGCGGGGAATTGCCGCGCACGGGCGCAGCGGGATGAACGTGTGGCTGCCCGTTCCGGACGAGACGGGGGCGGTGGCGCGGCTGCTGCAGTCCGGGTGGGCCGTGGCGCCCGGCGCGCGCTTCCGGCTCTCCTCCCCGCCCGGGGTGCGGCTCACCGTGTCGGCGATGGCGCTGGAGGAGGCGGAGGCGGTCGCGGATGCCGTGGCGTCCGCGACCGGGCCGGGCTCCCCGGGGCGGCGCTACGACTGACGGCCCCCGGCCGCCTTCCCGGTACGGGCCCTGCTCTGCGTGAGGGCCGCTCCGGCCAGCACGATCACCGCGCCGACCGGGGTGTTCCAGGTGAGTCGCTCGCCCAGCAGCGCCACACCGGCCGCAGTGGCGACGACCGGGATGAAGTAGGTGGTCAGCGTCGCGGTCGTCGGCCCGACCTCGGCGACCAGCCCGAACTGCACGAGCATCGCGAAGCCCGTGCCCAGGGCGCCGAGCGCGAGGATCGCCAGTACGGGCACGAGATGGAAGGAGGTGGGCAGCGGGCTGCTGAGCGGAGCGACGACCGCCAGCTGGACGGTGCCGACGAGCAGTTGGCCGCCGGTGAGCGAGAGGTTGGACTCGCCCGTGCCGGAGAGGGTGCGCCGGACGTAGATCCAGCCGATCGCGTAGCAGGCGGAGGCGATCAGCGCCATCACGGTGCCCGCGGGGTCCTGGCCGGAGAAGCCCTGCCAGGCTCCCAGCACGGTGAGGACCCCGACGAAGCCGAGGCCGAGGCCGGCGAACCGGCGCCGTGTCGGCCGGTCCTCGGAGAGCGCCACCAGGGAGAGCAGCATGCCCCACAGCGGGGTGGTGGCATTGCAGATGCCGGCCAGTGTGGAGGGGATGGTCAGCTCGGAGTAGGCGAAGAGCGTGAAGGGGAGCGCGTTGAGCAGCAGGGCGGCGACAGCCAGATGCATCCACGTACGGGGAGCCCGGGGAAGCCGCTGCCGCTTGACGGCCAGCGCCGCCAGCAGCACCGCGGTGCCGAAGAACATCCGGCCGAAGGAGACGTACGCCGGGGCGTAGCCCTCGGTGCCGAGCTTCATGAACAGGAAGCTGAACCCCCAGATGAGGGCGAGAGCGCCGAAGCGTATCCGCCAGTCCACCGCGGAACGCCCCGGATCGGCGGGAGCCGGCGCCGGGGGAGTCGGGGCGGGGGAGTCGAGTGAGGAGGGTGAGAGGGACGAGGAGGACGGGGAGGGCGAAGAGTCAGGGGTGGCCACGGTGCTCATGGTGATCACCATGCCGGGGTTCCACCCATTAGGACAAGCAAATAAAATTTCGGTTCATCGCGTAGCATCGCTTACATGTTGAACCTGGACCGCCTGCGGACCCTGAACGCCGTCGCCCGCCACGGCTCCGTCAGCGCTGCCGCGGACGGGCTGCACGTCACCACCTCGGCGGTCTCCCAGCAGCTCGCCAAGCTGGAGCGGGAGACGGGCCAGCAACTGCTGGCCAAGCAGGGGCGCGGGGTGCGGCTCACCGATGCCGGGCGGCTGCTGGCCGAGCACGCCTCGCGCATTCTCTCCCAGGTGGAGCTGGCCCAGGCCGACCTGGAGGCCCAGCGCGGCCAGGCCGTGGGCGAGCTGGTGCTGGGCGCCTTCCCGACGGCGGCCCGCGGCCTGGCCCCGGCCGCGCTCGCGAGCCTGCGCGAGAGCCAGCCGCAACTGCGCGTCCGGCTGGAGGAGATGGACCCGGACCTGTCCCTGCCCCGCGTGGTGCGCGGCGACATGGACGTCGCCGTCGTGCTCGAGTGGCACAACCACCCGCTGCCGATCGACGAGGCGCTGACCAGGGCGCCCGTCCTCGACGACCCCGCCGACGTGGCGGTGCCCGCCGGGCATCCGCTCGCCGCGCGGGACGCGGTCGACCTGGAGGACCTCGCGGAGGAGGAGTGGATCTCCTGGCCCCGCGGGCAGTTCTGCCACGACTGGCTCATGTCCACGCTGCGCAGCAAGGGGATCGAGCCGCGCATCTCGCACATGGCCGACGAGCACCACACGCAACTCGCCCTCGTCGCGGCGGGACTCGGCGTCGTCGTCGCGCCGCGGCTCGGGCGCGGCCCTGTCCCGGAAGGGGTGCGGATCGTGCCGGTGCGGCACACGATGTTCCGGCACGTGTATGCCGTGTGGCGTGCCGACGCGGACCGGCGGCCGTCGATCCGGGCGGCGGTCGGGGCGTTGCGGACGGCCGGGGAAGCCGTCTCCCGCGCCTGACCGCCCTGGCGGCACGCCCCTACTGCCCCTGTCGGCCCGGGAGTCTGCGGAAGTCCCAGGAGACGATCCGGTCCGGCCGCAGCCGGACCCACGCGTGGCGGCCGTCGTGGGGCATCGCCCCCAGGCCGAAGTACTTGGCTGCGAACAGCCGCTCCACCGCGTCGAGTCCGGGGCACGGATCACCCCTGCGGGGTGCCTCGCCGACGCGGACGGCCCGGCCCGAGAGCTCCGCACCGCGCAACTCGCCGTACTCCCGCCCGTCGTCGACCACCGCCGCCACCCGCGCCCCGCCCTGCAGAGCCGTCCACCGCAGGCTGCGCACCAGCGAGTACAGCCACAGCGCCTCGCCGTCCCAGGCGAACCACAGCGGGCTCACGTGCGGAGAGCCGTCCGGGCCGACCGTCGCCAGGCGGCACGTGCGTTGCGTGGTCAGGAAGGAGTCCAGCTCCGCCGGCGGCATCATGATCCGGCGACCGTGCCGCTGTGACTGTGACTGTGACTGTGGCTGTCCGACGGTCATGTCCGGCAGGATGAGGCCTCTTGCTCGACGACACAAGGCCGTACCCACCCGCATCAGGGGGCACCATGGCACACCCGGAGCGCGACCTGCGCGACCTGCAGGACCCGGCGGCCACCGTGCTGCTGACCGTCGAATGCCAACGCGGCGTCGTCGGCCCGGAGAGCGCCCTGCCCGAACTGGCCGCCGTCGCCCGGGCCTCCGGGGCCCTGACCAACATCGCAAAGCTCGTCGCGGGGGCACACAACGCCGGTGTGCAGGTCGTGCACGCCGTCGCCGAGCGCCGCCCCGACGGGCGCGGGGCCAGCCGCAACGCCCGTCTCTTCCGGGCCGCCGAACGGCTGCCCGTCCAGCAGTTGACCGGCACCTCGGCCGTCCGGATCGCGGATCCCGTCCCGGTCGGGGACGGCGACCTGGTCGTACGGCGGCTGCACGGGCTCTCGCCGCTGGCCGGCACGGGCCTGGACGCGCTGTTGCGCAACGTCGGCTGCCGCACCCTGCTCGTCACCGGCGTCTCGGCCAACATCGCCGTCCCCAACGCCGTCTTCGACGCCGTCAACCTCGGTTACACGGCCGTCGTCCCCGCCGACGCCATAGCCGGAGTCCCCGCCGACTACACCGCGGCGATGGTCCGCCACACGCTCTCCCTCGTCGCGACGGTCACCACGACCGAGGAGGTGCTGCGGACCTGGCGGCGGAGCCGGCGGGGCGGCCCCGGGGTCAGGCCAGCGTGATGGAGTCGCCGCTGACGGTGATCTTCTTCGCCGGCAGCGGCGACTGCGCCGGGCCGTGCTTCACGCTGCCGTCCGCGACGGCGAACTTGCTGCCGTGACAAGGGCAGTTGATGGTCCCGCCGACCACGGTCGAGACCGTGCACCCCTCGTGGGTGCACACGGCCGAGAAGGCCTTGAAATCGCCCTTGGCCGGCTGGGTCACCACGACCTTCTGGTCCTTGAAGACCTTCCCGCCGCCCTCCGGAATGTCCGAGGTCTTGGCGAGCGCCTTCCCCTTGGGGGATGCGGGCGCACTCGCGGAGGCCGGCTGCGAGCTCGGCGGGGCCGAGGACTGCGACGGCGGCGCGGCCGGTGCGGACGGCGTCTCCTGGGTCTTCTTGTTCGAGCCGCCGCACGCGGCCAGCGCGGCGGCGAGTCCCGCCACCCCCGCGGACACGACGACGGTGCGGCGGCTCGTGGCGCCGGATGACGAGGACGATGACGACGAGGATGAGGAAAGTGACACGATCGCTCCTTCGGTGAGGGACGAGGAGTACGAGGAGTCGTACGGACAGGCCGTCCGTTCCGTTCAGCCGTTGCGTTCAGGGGCGGGTGTGCAGGCCGAGTAACCTGGGGCGATGCTTCCCGAAGTCACAGCCACCCGGTATGTCACGCCGTTGCGTGAGGGTGGCTCGCTCCCCGGCATCGTCGAGGCCGACGATCTCGGGACGTACGTCATGAAGTTCACCGGCGCCGGACAGGGCCGCAAGACGCTCGTCGCCGAGGTCGTCTGCGGGCAGCTGGCCCGCGGTCTGGGGCTGCGCGTGCCCGAGCTGGCGGCGATCGAGCTGGACCCGGTCATCGGCCGCGGCGAGCCCGATCCCGAGGTGCAGGCGCTGCTCAAGGCCAGCGGCGGCCTCAACCTCGCCATGGACTTCCTGCCCGGCGCCCTCGGCTTCGACCCGCTCGCCTTCGAGACGGACGCGGCCGAGGCCGGGCGCGTGGTGTGGTTCGACGCGCTCGTCGGCAACGTCGACCGCTCCTGGCGCAACCCCAACCTGCTGGTGTGGCACGGGCAGCTGTGGCTCATCGACCACGGCGCGACCATGATCTGGCACCACAACTGGCCCACGGCGGCGGCCGCGGCGGGCAGGGCGTACGACGCCTCCGACCACGTGCTGGCCTCCTTCGGTCCGGACATCGCCGGCGCGGCGGCCGAGCTGGCCCCGCGGGTGACCGAGGAGCTGCTGACCGCGGTCGCGGCCGATGTGCCCGACGAGTGGCTCGAGGGGGAACCGGGATTCGACGGCCCGGACGCCGTGCGCCGGGCGTATGTCGAGGTGCTGCTGGAGCGCGCCGCCGGAATCGGCGGGCGGATCACGCTCGGCGAGCGTACCGCGGAGAAGCCCTCGCAGGCGCCGGAATGGGTGCGTGTCAGGCTGGACGGAAGGGCTGAAAAGAAGTGAACGCGCGCAACGGCCGCCACAACGGGCGCGAGGTGTTCGAGTACGCGCTGCTGCGGGTCGTCCCGCGGGTCGAGCGCGGTGAGCTCATCAACGCCGGAGTCGTCGTCTACTGCCAGGCGAGGTCCTTCGTGAAGGCCTCCGTCCACCTCGACGAGGCCCGGCTGCGGGCGCTCGACCCGACCGTGGACGTCGCGGGCGTCCGGGCCGCGCTGCACGCGGTGGAGGGCGTCTGCGCGGGCGGCGACCGGGCCGGGCAGGCGGCCTGCGACGACGCCGGACGGCGGTTCCGCTGGCTGATCGCCCCGCGCAGCACGGTCGTTCAGCCCGGCCCCGTGCACACCGGGCTGACGGCGGATCCGGAAGGCGAACCGGAACGCCTCCTCGACCTGCTGGTGCGGTGACGGCCGTCGGAGCACCGTGAGGCGTTGACAGGGGATATACGGGGCTTCTAGCGTCTGAGCGGCCGAGCTACTAAGCAGTTGCTCACCTGTGGTCGGACGGCGGTCGGGCCGCGGTCGGACGGCGGGTGAGCCGCCTTCGAGGTGAGGAGTACCCGCATGTCCACCACCGAGCAGCGCGTCGCCCTGGTCACGGGCGCGGCCCGGGGCATCGGCGCCGCGACCGCCGTCCGCCTGGCCGAGGAGGGCCGCGCGGTCGCCGTCCTCGACCTCGACGAGGCGGCCTGCGCGGAGACCGTGGAGAAGATCACGGCGGCGGGCGGCCGGGCCCTCGCCGTCGGCTGCGACGTCTCGGACTCGGCACAGGCGGACGCCGCGGTGGCCCGCGTCGCCGCGGAGCTGGGCGCCCCGGTGATCCTCGTCAACAACGCGGGCGTGCTCCGCGACAACCTGCTGTTCAAGATGAGCGACAGCGACTGGGACACCGTCATGAACGTGCACCTGCGCGGCGCGTTCCTGATGTCGCGCGCCTGCCAGAAGCACATGGTGGACGCCGGGTTCGGCCGGATCGTCAACCTCTCCAGCAGCTCGGCCCTCGGCAACCGCGGCCAGGCCAACTACGCGGCCGCCAAGGCCGGGATGCAGGGCTTCACCAAGACCCTGGCCAAGGAGCTCGGCAAGTTCGGCATCACCGCCAACTCCGTCGCCCCCGGCTTCATCGCCACCGACATGACCGCGGCCACCGCCGCCCGGGTCGGCATGAGCTTCGAGGACTTCCAGACGGTGGCCGCCTCGCAGATCCCGGTGCAGCGGGTCGGCAGGCCCGAGGACATCGCCAACGCCATCGCGTTCTTCACCGCCGAAGCGGCCGGCTTCGTCTCCGGCCAGGTCCTGTACGTGGCCGGCGGGCCGCTCGACTGACCGCCGGAACCGACAGGAGGAACGTACCTATGACTGCACATGAACCCGCACGGGAACCCGCACCCACCGGCAGAGTGGCCCTGGTCACCGGCGCCAGCCGGGGCATCGGCTACGGCATCGCCGAGGCCCTCGTGGCCCGTGGTGACCGCGTCGTCATCACCGGCCGCAACGAGGACACCCTCGCCGAGGCCGTGCAGAAGCTCGGAGCCGACCGGTGCATCGGCGTGCCCGGCAAGGCCCATGACGAGGCCCACCAGGCCGTGGCCGTCGAACGGGCCATGGAGGCCTACGGCCGCGTCGACTACCTCGTCAACAACGCCGGGACGAACCCGGTCTTCGGCCCGATAGCCGACCTCGACCTCGCCGTCGCCCGCAAGGTCTTCGAGACCAATGTCGTCTCGGCCCTCGGCTTCGCACAGCAGACGTGGAAGGCGTGGCAGAAGGACAACGGCGGGGCGATCGTGAACATCGCCTCCGTCGCCGGCGTCGCGGCCTCCCCGTTCATCGGCGCCTACGGCATGAGCAAGGCCGCCATGGTCAACCTCACCCTGCAGCTGGCGCACGAGTTCGCGCCCGCGGTGCGGGTCAACGCGATCGCCCCGGCGGTGGTGAAGACCCGCTTCGCCGCGGCCATTTACGAGGGCCGCGAGGAGGAGGCGGCGGCCTCGTACCCGCTGGGCCGGCTGGGCCTGCCGGAGGACATCGGCGGCGCGGCCGCGTTCCTGCTGTCCGACGCCGCGGGATGGGTCACCGGGCAGACCCTCGTCGTGGACGGAGGGCTCTTCCTCAACGCCGGAGTCTGAGGCTTCGGGTCCGCGTTGTCAGTGGCCGCCGGTAAGTTCTTCCCTCGAGAACGGAACGAACACCGGAGGTTGTCGACGTGACCGTCACCGACGTGCTGCCCGAGTCCTGGCACGCTGTCCTCGGAGAGCAGCTGGAGCAGCCCTATTTCAAGGAGCTGACCGAGTTCGTCGAGGAGGAGCGGTCCAAGGCGCCGGTGTACCCGCCGCGCGGGGAGGTCTTCGCCGCCCTGGAGGCCACCCCGTACGACCGGGTCAAGGTCCTCGTCCTCGGCCAGGACCCGTACCACGGCCCGGGGCAGGGGCACGGCCTGTCCTTCTCCGTGCGGCCCGGCGTCAGGACGCCGCCCTCGCTGCGCAACATCTACAAGGAGATGCGCGAGGAGCTGGGCTACGACGTGCCGGACAACGGCTACCTGCTGCCCTGGGCCGAGCAGGGCGTCCTGCTGCTCAACGCGGTGCTGACGGTCCGCGGCGGGGAGCCCAACTCCCACAAGGGCAAGGGCTGGGAGAAGTTCACCGACGCGGTCATCCGCGCCGTGGCCTCCCGGCCCGACCCGGCGGTCTTCGTGCTCTGGGGCAACTACGCCCAGAAGAAGCTCCCGTTGATCGACGAGGAGCGGCACGTCGTCGTCAAGGGCGCCCACCCCTCGCCGCTGTCGGCGAAGAAGTTCTTCGGCAGCCGCCCCTTCACGCAGATCAACGAGGCCGTGGCCGCGCAGGGGCACGAGCCGATCGACTGGCGGATCCCGGACCTCGCGGTCTAGGGCGTGTCCGGCGGATCCCCGTGCCCCGTCAGGGGCGCGGGGAACTGCGCGAGCGGCCACGACGCGCCCGCAGCCAATGTCCTGGGGCTCCGCCCCGAACCCCGGGGTGGTGCGTCGGCTGCGGGCCGTCGGCGGCTGGTCGCGCAGTTCCCCGCGCCCCTTCAGGGCACGAGAATCCGCCGGACATGCCCTGAGCGGCCCCGGCCGGCCGCGGATCAGCCGTAGACCTGGTGGCAGATCCGCGAGGCGTCGCCGCCCTGCTGCCACTTGCCGTAGGTGTCGCCCAGCCCGCAGCTGCTGGACCTGGTGGCCCACGTGGACCTCGCCCGCCACCTGCGCGGCGCCGCCCGCGACCGGGTCGACCTGCACTCGCTCTTCACGGCCCA